>NZ_JBIMKE010000009.1:0-252891 GCF_043673425.1 Streptomyces sp. M41
ATCTGCAGGGCCGGCTGGATCTGGGCGCGTTCGTGACCGAGACCATCGCGCTGGACGAGGTGGAGAAGGCGTTCGAGCGGATGCATCACGGCGACGTCCTGCGCTCGGTGGTGATGCTGTGATGGCCACGCGCATCGAACACCTCGTCACTTCTGGCCAGTTCGCCCTCGACGGCGGCACCTGGGACGTCGACAACAACGTGTGGCTCGTCGGCAACGACCACGAAGTGATCGTCATCGATGCCGCCCACGACGCCGACGCCATCGCCGCCGCCGTGGGCGACCGCCGCCTCACCGCGATCGTCTGCACCCACGCCCACAACGACCACATCGGCGCCGCGCCCGCACTGGCCGACCGCACCGGCGCCACGATCTGGCTCCACCCCGACGACCTCCCGCTGTGGAAGCAGACCCACCGCGACCGCGAGCCCGACGCCCACCTCCAGGACGGCCAGATCATCGAGGCCTCGGGCGCCGACCTCGAGGTCCTGCACACTCCGGGGCACGCACCGGGCGCGGTGTGCCTGTACGACCCCGGTCTGGGCGTCGTCTTCACCGGTGACACCCTCTTCAAGGGCGGCCCCGGCGCCACCGGCCGCTCCTACTCCCACTTCCCGACGATCATCGAGTCGATCCGCACCCGTCTGCTGACCCTCCCACCCGAGACCAAGGTGCTCACCGGCCACGGCGACGGCACCACCATCGGCGCCGAGGCGCCGCACCTCCAGGAATGGCTCGACCGCGGCCACTGAGCCGGGAAAACTCGTGGTGAGGGGCGCGACGCGACCGTACGATCACGCCCCATGACCACCAACACGCTCGTGACCCTGCATGACGTACGCGTCCTGCGCTGCGCTCCCGACGGACCCGCCCTGGACGGCGAGAGCGCGGCGCTCGATCTGATCGGAGACGCGTTCGGGCAGGAGGCCGAGCTGGTCGTGGTGCCGGTGGAGCGGGTGGGCGACGACTTCTTCCGGCTGCGGTCGGGTGTGGCGGGCGCGGTCATGCAGAAGTTCGTCACCTACCGGCTGCGCCTCGCCGTCGTGGGTGACATCTCCCGGCACATCGCCGAGAGCTCGTCCCTGCGCGACTTCGTCCACGAGACCAACCAGGGCGGCCACATCTGGTTCCTGCCGACCTACGACGCACTCGACACCCGACTGCGCCCGCCCGGGTGACCCTGCCGGAAAAGGCGTCCCCCCACCCATAAAAGACGACAGAAGATGTCCGGCTTCCCCGGCACCCTCGAGAGCGACACCGCACACGCAGGCACGGGAGGCCGGACATGGCACAGTCGTTGAAGGACAAGGTCGCGCTGGTCGCCGGGGCGACACGGGGAGCCGGACGTGGCATCGCCGTGGAGCTGGGGGCGGCCGGCGCCACCGTCTATGTGACGGGACGCAGCACCCGCGCCCAGCGCTCGGAGTACGACCGCCCCGAGACCATCGAGGACACCGCCGACCTGGTCACCGAGGCCGGCGGCCACGGCATCGCGGTTCCCACCGACCACCTCGACCCGGCGCAGGTCCGCGCGCTCGTCGACCGCGTCACGAGGGAACAGGGCCGCCTCGACGTTCTCGTCAACGACATCTGGGGCGGCGAGAAACTCTTCGCCTGGGACAGCCCCGTGTGGGAGCACGACCTCGACAACGGGCTCAGGCTGCTGCGGCTCGCCGTCGAGACACACGCGATCACCAACCACCACGCCCTGCCCCTGCTGCTGCGCCGCCCGGGCGGGCTGGTCGTCGAGATGACCGACGGCACCGCGGACTACAACGGCGACCACTACCGCAACTCGTTCTTCTACGACCTCGCCAAGGCATCCGTCCTGCGCATGGCCTTCGCCCTCGGGCACGAACTCGGACCACGCGGCGCCACCGCCGTCGCGCTCACCCCGGGCTGGCTGCGTTCGGAGATGATGCTGGAGGCGTTCGAGGTGCGCGAGGACAACTGGCGCGACGCCCTGGAACGCGTCCCGCACTTCGCCATCTCCGAGACCCCCCGCTACGTGGGCCGCGCCGTCGCCGCCCTCGCCGCCGAC
The DNA here is from genome assembly GCF_043673425.1 of Streptomyces sp. M41. NCBI lineage: Bacteria > Bacillati > Actinomycetota > Actinomycetes > Kitasatosporales > Streptomycetaceae > Streptomyces > Streptomyces sp. M41. The sequence goes on from NZ_JBIMKE010000009.1 coordinate 2,041, forward strand.
CCGGACCTCGCCCGCTGGAACGGCGAGTCCCTCTCCGCCGGGCAGCTCGCCCAGGTCTACGGCTTCACCGACCTCGACGGCAGCCGCCCCGACGCCTGGCGCTACCTCGTCGAGGTCCAGGACGCGGGCAAGCCGGCGGACACGACCGGCTACCGCTGAGGCGGCATCGGGCCGGGCGCACCCGGACCGGCCGGCGCGCCCAGTGGCGTCAGAGGATCCGGGTGCGTCCCGTGACCGAGGTGGGCGGCGACCCGGTAGCCACCGTCACCGACTGGCCACCGTCACCGACGACTGCATCACGGCCCGCGCGCAGTCGAAGCGACACCGACATGGGTGCACGCCATCTGCCGGGATGATCGTCCCGGCACTACGGTGCGACGCATGACGGACATCACGCGCTTCTCAGGTCACACAGTCATGATCACCGGTGCGGCCCGCGGCATCGGCGCGGCCACCGCCCGCCGGTTCGCCGAGGAGGGCGCGCGGGTCCTGCTGACCGACCGGGACGGACCCGAGGTCGAAACGACGGCGGCCCGACTGCGGAAGCAGGGGCACACGGCACGGGCACGGGCGTGCGACGTGTCCGACGGCGCGTCGGTCGAGGAGGCCGTCGCCCATGCCGTCGACGTCTTCGGCGCCCTGGACGTCCTGGTGAACTGCGCCGCCTCCTGCACTCCCGACACCCCGCTCTTCGAGGACGGCCCCGACGCGGCTTGGGACCGCGACCTCGACATCACCCTGACCGGCACCTACCGCTGCTGCCGTGCCGCCCTTCCCCACCTCGCCACCACCGGCCGCGGCGCCATCGTGAACATCGGCTCCGTCAACGGCCTCCAGGACTTCGGCAACCACGCCTACAGCGCCGCCAAGGCCGGCCTCGGCTCCCTCACCCGCACCCTCGCCGGCCACGCCGCCGCCCGGGGCGTCCGCGTCAACCTGGTGACACCCGGCACGGTGCGCACCTCGGCCTGGGAGGGACGCGAGGAGGAGCTCGACGAGATCCGCAGCCTGTACCCCCTGGGACGGGTGGGCGAGCCCGAGGACATCGCCGCGGCCGTGGCCTTCCTGGCATCCGGTGACGCCGCCTGGATCACCGGCACCGCCCTCACCGTCGACGGCGGCCTCACCGCGGTCAACACCGGCTTCCGTACGGCGGTGCGGCACCCCGACGACGACTGAGGCGACCGCCCGGTCCGAGCCGGCTGCCCACCCCGCCCTCGGGACGCTCTCGGACCTCTTCGGGACGCCTTCCGGACGCCCTCGCACCCGGCGAAGTTCACCATTTGGTCACAGCCCGCCCCGGACCACAACCGACACCCCCGCATACGGGTCTACCTGGCAGAAGTCCACAGAACACGCTAGGGAAGGGCCCGGCCATGGGGGACATACGCAGACGGCGAGCCGTCGCACTCGGCATCACCGCGGGACTGGTCGCACCGCTCACCATGACGCTCGCCGCCGCACCGGCACAGGCGGCTCCGAGCTGCACCACCCAGACCGGCCCCTATCAGAAAAAAGTGGAGAAGTTCCTCGGCCGCCCGGTCGACGGCAAGCAGTCCACCGCCGACTGCAAGGCCATCCAGGCCTTCCAGACCAAGCACGGCATCACCCCCAACGCCGGCTACGCGGGACCCGTCACCTGGGGTGTGATGGACCTGATGAACAAGCAGAAGGCCGTCGGCAAGAACCCCAACAAGGACGGCAAGTGCCCCGTCAACAAGGGCCGTATCGCCTGTGTGAACCTCACGCTCCAGCTGAGCTGGATCCAGGACGGGAACAAGCTGGTGTACGGCCCCGTACCGGTGCGCACCGGCCGCAACGGCTACGAGACCCGCACCGGCCTGAAGAAGATCTACTGGCGCAACATCGACCACGTGTCGAGCATCTACGACGTGCCGATGCCCTACGCCCAGTTCTTCGACGGCGGCCAGGCCTTCCACCAGGTCGGCGTCAGCATGTGGAACCCGCCGGGCTCGCACGGCTGCGTCAACATGACCAAGACCGACGCGAAGAAGTACTGGTCGCTGCTGAAGAACGGCGACGACGTCTACGTCTACGGCCGCAAGCCGGGCACCTGACACGGCCGGCACTGGATGTGAACCCCAACGCCCCGCTCACCCTCGACGGGGAGCGGGGCAGCGCCGTCTCGCTGCTGACCATCCCCGGCATCCGCTACCAGATCCACGCGGCCACCGGCCACGACCGGACGTAAGAGGAGATTCTCGCCGGGGAGGGGGTCGGGCTCATGGACGTGATCAGCAACACGGTCCGTTAAGTCCGAATTGTGCGAGCTTACTCACAGCGCCTTCACCTCACCGGCCGTATGCTTCACAGCATGTCCACCACTGTTGAAATCGCCTCCGATCGATCGGCTGACGAGGTCAACGAGGAGATCCGGGCGCTGTGGCGCCGGTCGGGCGGGACACTGAGCGTCGAGCAGCGCGAGGAGTATCAGCGCCTCGTCATGGAGTGGGCCGCCGCGGTCCCGCAACCGGCGGCGAAGGCGGCCTGAGCACACGCCTCGGCGAAGTCCCGGTCACCCTCCTCGGCGCACCTCGCCAGGCATCGGAAGACCCTCCCGGGCACCCCTGAACCGACGGGTGCCCCCCACCACCGACCTCGGCCACACCCCACGGCCACCACGCCGCCGACCCCGGGGTGACAGGCCGGACCCGGTCACCCCCAGTTCGCCGAGTAGTACCGCCGGTACGCCTTGCGGTCCTGCTCGGCGCGGATGAACCGGGTCGCCACCAGCGCGACCAGACTGCCCGCGACGACCAGCAGACCAGGACCGACGTTCCGCGGGTCCGCGAGCCGCGACAGCAGCGTCGAGGCGTCCGTGCCCGTCATCGGGACCGACGAACCGGGCGAGGCGGCACCGGGCGCACCGGCGCCCTGCCCGGACGGCCCCGGCCCGACACCCTGCTGACCCGCGCCGTTCTGCGCCGCCACGATCAGCTTCATGTCGAGCGCGGCCAGCGCCTTCGTCACCGGCTGGAAGAACGTCGTACCCCCCGCGTTGCAGTCACCGCTGCCCCCCGACGTCACACCCAGCGCGATCCCCTCCGAGAACATCGGACCGCCACTGTCCCCCGGCTCCGCGCACACGTTCGTCTCGATCAGCCCCGTCACCGTCCCCTCGGGATAGTTGACCGTGGCGTTGAGCGCCGTCACCTCACCGTCGCGCAGCCCGCTGGTGCTACCGCTGCGGAACACCCGCTGCCCGACGGCGGGATCGGCGACGCCGGTGATCCGCACACCCTTGCCGTCCCCGATGGACACCACGTCGGCCCCCGCGCCCGCATCGCCGCTCGCGTACTGGACAAGGGAGAAGTCACCGCCGGGAAAGTTCTGCCCGATGGTCTGACCCAGCTGTTGGCGACCCCGGTTGTCGGCGAACCACACGGAGCCGTCCGGCCCGCAGTGCCCGGCCGTCAGGATGAAGTCGCGCTGCCCGTCGGTGACATTGAAACCGGCCGAACAGCGGCCCGCCGTCGACAGCATCGGCAGCGCGCCGTTGAGCCGCGTCGTGAACGTGCCCTCGGTGCGCTCCATGCGCACGAAGCCGCCGACGCCCTCCGCGAGCTCCGTCATCCGGGACCAGTCGGCCGCCGATACCGTGCTGTCGCCCCTGACGACCACCTCGTTGGCCCGGTAGTCCATGACCCACGCCGTGCCGGCCACACGCGGCGCCGAACGCAGCGCCGACGTGGCCGAGTTCAGCTCGTCCATGCTGTGGTCGACCATCTTCGCCCGTGCGCCCGCCTTGCGGACCTCGGCTGCCGCCTTGTCGTCGGTGACCGCGACGACCGGCTTGCCGTCGGCACCGAGCCAGCTGCCTGCCGTACGGGACGTGCCCAGGTGCGAGACGAGATCGCTTCCGGTGCCCGCGGCGGAGGCGGCGAACGTGCGTGGGACGGCGGAGGGGTCCGCAGGCTCGGCGGCCACCGCCCGGGTGACCATCGTCGCGCCGAGGAGGAGTCCGCCGACGGCCGCCAGCCGTGTCACTCGCCGGACGAGACGTCGTCGTGCGTGCCTCATGCATGGCTCCCGAACCAGTACAGCGCGGCGTCAACGCCGCGGGGCCCTCCCGTGGTTGAGCACCCTCTCTTCATACGTGGCCCGTGCCGTGCGTGTTCACCGCGACCGTGATCGTTCTTCCGCCGGCGACGGATCGGCGGGTCCGTCCGAGGACCGGCCCCCGACCCCGGGTCGGCGCCCCCGCCCCCACCGCCTGCACCCCGGCCACGCTTCCCGCCCGCGCTTCCACCCGCCTTTCCCGCCCGCGCCACCGCCGCCCTGCCCGCCTAGACTTCCGGCCATGGACGACACGTCGCTCGACCGGCTCGGCGCGGGCAAGTACCTGCTCATCACCACCTACCGCAAGAACGGCACGGGTGTCCCCACCCCGGTCTGGGTGGTCCGGGACGGGGACGCGCTCGGTGTATGGACGGTCGCCGACTCCTGGAAGGTCAAGCGCATCCGGGCCCGCGCGGACGTCCTCGTCGGACCGTGCGACCTGCGGGGCAACCCGACCGGCGAGCAGATCCCCGCCGACGCCGAGATCTGCGACGAGGCCACCAGCGCCCGATATCGCTCACTCATCGCCCGCAAGTACGGGATCACCGGCCGGCTCACCCTCCTCGGCAGCCGACTGCGCAGGGGCGTGAACGGCACCGTCGGCATCCGGGTGACACTCACGCCGAAGGGCTGAGCCACGCACGAGGCCGGCGCACGGTCCCGTCCCACGGTGGGATCGCAAGGTGGGATCGCCAAGTGGGATCGCACGGCGGGATCACACGGGTGTCGGCATCGGCACGGTGGCGGCACGGCGGCGTGGCCTCGACATGCCGTGCCGTGCACTGCTCCTGGCGTCACCGGGGGAGGCGGCCGACGCCGCCTCCCCCGGGCCTGCGGGTCAGGAGCCGTCCAGCACCGTGCCCGTCACCTCCGGCGCGCCGGGCTGCGGCTCGCCCAGCTCGTTCTCCAGCCGGAACCGCACCGACTCGGTCGGCTCGTCCACCCGGTCCGCGAGCGTCGGCAACTCCACCACCGTGCTCGTCTCCCCCGGATCGACGGCCGCCCAGAGATAGAAGCCGTCCAGGCCGGACAGCGGACGCTCCGGCACCGGGGACACGCCCGCCTGCGCCTCCAGCCAGGCCGGGTCGACGTCCTTCGTCGACAGCTCCTTGCCGCCACTGACCGGCAGCGCCAGGAACTGCCCGCCGACCTCCGCGTCGGCCACCGCGGACAAGGACAGGCGCCACTTCAGAGGCTTGCCCTCGGTCACCCGGCCGGCGACCGGAGTCACGGTGAGCGACGGCATCGGGTCGTCGTCCTGCACGTGCACCCCGCCGTAGTGGGAGCCCACGACAGAGGTGCGCACGGCCTTCACGAACACGTCGTGCCCCACGTCGTAGCCGTAGCGGTCATTGCCCTCGACCCGCACCGGCACGTCGAGGTCGTGCGTGCCGGGCCGGACGGTCATCAGCCGGTCCGTGACCTTGCCCGTGTCCGGGTCGACGACATAGAGCCGCACCTGCCCGCTGCCCTGCCCCGAGACCCGGACCGGCACTTGGTACGTCCTGAGCCCCGCATCCCCTTCCTTGACGGTCAGCCGGCCGACATCGACCCGGGGCAGAGGAGCTTCCCGCACGTCCGGAGTACCCGGCCGCCAGCTCCAGGCATCCATCAGCCAGGCCCGCCCCGAGCCGGAACGCGGCGTCAGCGTCAGGGACTTGATGCGCTTCAGGTCGACGACGGCCGCGTCGTCGGCCCCGACCGGCACGCGCACCTCGCGCGCCCAGTACGACGCCGTACGGTCCGTCCCCGGCAATCCGTCGAACTCGGCCCGGCCGAGGTTGCGCTGCCGTCCGGCGGTGTCGGTGACGGCTACGTCCAGCCGCGTTCCGGTGGTGTTCGGCGGCACGATGACACGCAGCGCCAACGCCTTCGCACCCGTCAGGGACAGCGGCCGGTCGGGACGTATGCGCACGGGGTGTCCCGCCTCGGACCAGCGCAGCGCGACGGCACGCCGGCCGGACTCGCGGTCCGTCTCCCACGGCGCGAAGTGCGGGGAGGACCCGGCCCGTTCCGAGGACAGGCACGCCTTGGCCGTCGAGGGATCCACGGCCGAGCACAGCCGGCCCCCACGCACCGCCACCTTGCCGTCCGGCAGGAACCCGGCGCCCCGACGCGCGCCCACCGCGTGGGCGAGAACGCGCGCCGGATCGGCCGAGGGCGCGCGCCGGCCCGTTCCGTCGAGCAGCCGTCGCACCCGGTCGTCCCCGGCGACGAACAGCCTTGCCGCCGCCGCGATGTAGGTGGCGCCGGCCTTGTGCTGCTGGCCGCCGGTGAGCCGGGTACGGGCACCGGGGGAGCAGACCGGGTCGGGCTGTTCCTCGTCGTGCCAGAAGTCGTCGTCCGCGGGCGCCTCGGCCTGCCCCGGTGTCCACTCGCTGTTGAAGAAGTTGTGGTTGGCGCCGACCATGTACACCGCGCTGTGCAGCGCCGCTCCTCGGCTCACGCCCCGGGTGCCGTCGACGTACACCTCACCCTGAAGATCGGAGACGTCGCCGTCACAGCCCGGCAGGATCGTCAGCGAGGGCACGTCGGCGACGGGGTTCTGGCCGAAGATCGTCGGGCCGATGAGCACGGTGCCGCGGATGTGCCAGCGCACGGGGCCCCGGTAGCCGTCCTGGTCCGGCGGCGGCGGGTAAAGGCTGTCCATCGCGGCCCGGTTGACCCCTTCACCACCCCGCGAGTGTCCCACCAGCAGAACCTGGGACGTATCGGCCTTCGGTGCCTTCCGTACGGCCGCAGGGGCCGTGTCCGAGCGGGCGGACCAGTCGGCCCAGCGGGCGAGGTGCTGACGCACGAGCGAGGAACGGGCCTGGGCGCCGCCGTCGGACGACTGCCCGTCCTGCGCGTTGATGCCGTTGGCCGAGACGGACACGGTCACATAACCCTGGGATGCCAGCAGTCGCTGGTCGCGCAGGTAACCCCGGTGGCTGGGCACAGACTTGGCGCCGGCCGGGCAAGGCCAGTCGCCGGTGATCTCGCCCTGCGGGGTGTAGCAGGTGGCGTGGCGGCCATGCAGGAACAGGGCGAGCGGCCGGGGGCCGTCGGCGTCCTCGGGCGCCACCACCACGGCCCGCATCTCGACCGGTTCGGCGAGCCCGGGAAGCCGTACCGGATCGAGGTCGTACTCGCCCGTCACGGTCCGGTACGCGCCCGGCTTGCCGGGGTCCACCTCGTTGGCCGGCAGCTGCCGCGGCACGGTCACCGCGGAGCGGGAGCGGGGGCCGCCGGCCGGTTCCGGCGCGTCCAACCGGCGCCCCGCGGCCCGTACTTGCAGGTCCCGCACCGAGTCCAGCCGGACCCCCGCCAGGCCGAGCCGGAAGGTGCGGCCGTCCTTCGCCTGCGCGGGACGGCCCAGCAGCCGGTCACCGGCGTAGAACTCCACACGGGCGTCGCCCATGGGCACCGGTTCGTCCGACCGCCAATGAAGCTTGCGCTCGGGCCCCTCACCGGCGATGCCCCAGTTCGCCGGCAGACCCTGGTTCGCGTCGGACGGGCCCCGCGACGGCCCTGCGTCCGAGGCCGGTTGGGCCTGAGCCCACCCTGGCGAGGCCCCCATCACCGCGAGTAACGCCACCGCGGTGACCCATATTCGCCGGGCACGGATCACGTACCCCTCCTTCTGCCCGCCCCAGGACCGCCCCGGGGCTCTCACTCCGGGAGGACGGGAGGAGGTGTCTGTGCGTTGCCTGTGCGGGGAGGGGAGCGTGGGGGGCGGTGGGATTTGGCGTGATCAAGGGGGACGGGCAGGCCGGTGAGTTGCGGGAGTTGTCGGTCTCGGGGCGAGAGCGGCTCAGGCGGCCGGGGGAGGGTGCCTCAGGCGGGCAGACGACGAGGCGGCCGGGGGAGAGTGCCTCAGGACGGCAGACGACGGCGGCTCAGGTCCATGCGCGGTAGGGCTCGTCCACCAGTTGGAACACCGGCTCGCCCCGGACGGGGTCCTTCGCCGTGGACAGCCGGACCCGGTCGCCGCTGTGGATGCCTATGGGCGGGCCCATCACCCGGCCGCGCACGACGAACCCCTCGGCCATCTCGACGAGCGACACATTGCGCGCCGCGGGGGTGTTGCGGTGGACCACCGTGGAATGCCGGACGGTCCCCACGCCCTCGCTGCGCTCCGTACGCAGATCACTGCCCTGACACACCGGACACAGCAGCCGGTGGTACATGGCAGTGCCGCACCAGGTGCAGCGCTGGAAGTGCATGGCATCCGTGTCCGGGGCCCCGGGATCGAGGACACCGACCCCGAAGCCGACGGCCTGACGAGCAACGGTTCCTGAGTGGTGGTACACGCTGTCAACTCCCTGCGCTCGGCCGGAATCCCACGTGCGCGGGTCATCCGTGCACGCACGTGCGCGGTTCACGTGCCACCGTGCACGCCCACAGAGTATGGCACTCAGTGCCACAGGTAAAGGCACTCCGTACCCTGAATATGGGGTGAGTGCGTCGGCACAGAAGCCGGGGGGGCGACATGCAAGTCGGTGTCGGCATGCAGGGCGGTGGTCGGCGCGCCGGTCAGTCCCGCCCGAGTGTGGTCTCGATCTCCTGCACGACCCGCCAGAGCGGAGCGCCCCGCCGGGACACGACCACCACCACGTCGTCGGGCTGTCCGTCACCGGGCGGACTCGGGGGAGGGGCGGCACCGAAGGCGGACTGCACATACCCCAGGGCGTGGTCCACCGCGGCGCTCGCGTCGCCCTGTCCGTCCGAACGCAACCAGGAACGCAGCGCATTGTTGTGCGCCGCGACCACGGCGGCGGCGATCACGTCCGCCTGCAGGGTCCCGTCCCGCCGGCCGGCGAAGCACTCGCGCAGGTACTCGGCCAGGGCGCGCTCGTAACGCCACACCACGGACAGCTCGTAGGCACGCAGACCCGGCACCTGCTTGGTGAGCCGGTAGCGCTGCACGGAGAAGGTCGGGTTCTCCGCGTACATGAGCAGCACCAGCCGGGCCGCGTCACACACCCGGCGCACCGGCTCGTGCTCCTCGCCGCTCGCTGCCAGGAAGGCCGTCATGTCGGCGAGGCACCGCTCGTGGTCGGGGAAGACCACGTCCTCCTTGGACGGGAAGTAGCGGAAGAACGAACGCCGCCCCACACCTGCGAGCGCCACGATGTCATCGACCGTCGTCTGCTCGTATCCGCGCTCCAGGAACAGCTGGAAGGCCGCCGCGACCAGGGCGTCCCGCATCGGAGGCTTGGCCGTCACGGCCTGCGCATTCTCGTCACGGCCGGGTGTCGCGTTGCTGGAGCTCATGGACGGGAACGTAGCACCAGAGTGGGCGTCGGTGGCACTCAGTGCTGCACCTGAGGGAACTGAGTGCTTTGCTCGGCTCTCGCCGGTTCGGTCGAGTGGGGTCGGTGCTGGGGTGGCCCGGCGAGGTGAGAGGAGGGGTCAGGCTCGCAAGAGCAGTGGACGACGGGCCTGTGACCTGGGACGTCCCCAGGTTTGTCCGGTGCTTGCGGAGCCCGTACGATCGGCTGCCGCCCCAGCCGAGGAGCCCCGCATGCCACCCGTGAGACCCCGGATCCTGTACGTCACCGACCTCGCCTACCAGGCCCGCGGGCGCCGCTACTGCGACGAGGACATCTTCCTCACCTCCCGGCTGCGCGACGAGTTCGATCTCGCCCTGTGCCACCCCCGGGACGCGGCAGCGCTCATGGACGCCTTCGACGCAACCGTCGTCCGCAACAGCGGCCCGGTGCTCACCTACCAGGAGGCGTACGACGACTTCCGCCGGCGCGCGATCTCCTCCGGGGCGCGCGTGTACAACCCGCTGACCGGCAAGGCCGACATGGCGGGCAAGCAGTACCTCCTCGACCTGACCGCATCCGGTCACCCGGTCATCCCCACGGTGGACCGCGCCGAGGATCTGCATCTGCTGCCGGAAGTCGACCGTTATGTCGTCAAGCCGAAACTCGGCGCCGACTCGATGGGGCTGCGGATCGTGTCCGCACAGGGCGCACGCGACCTGGTCACCGAGGACCTTTTGGTCCAGCCGCGCGTCGACTTCGCCTACGAGGTCTCCTTCTACTTCGTCGACCACGACTTCCAGTACGCCCTGTATGCGCCGCACACCGACGGCCGCTGGCGGCTGGAACCGTACGCACCCACCGACGCCGACCTGGCGTTCGCCCGGCGCTTCATCGACTGGAACGGCCTCGACCACGGCATCCAGCGCATCGACGCCTGCCGCGCTCCGGACGGTGAGCTGCTCCTGGTCGAGCTGGAGGACCTCAACCCCTATCTGTCCCTGGACGCCCTCGACGACACGCGAAGGGACGCCTTCGTCGACGCGATGAAGGCGTCCTTGCACGGATTCCTCGCCGCCGAGGCATGACCGGGCGCGGCGCGCATCCGCCCGTTCCAGGTGAGCCTCAGGCTCCTCCGCGTCCGCAGGTCGATGGACATCTGGGGAGCGCTGAACCCGCGGAAGGGCAACCCCGTATCTCTGCGTGGGGATGGCAAAGCCCAACTCCTCGTGCACAGGGTGCACAGGACGGAAGGAGAGCGGTGTGCCCACACGGCCCGATCCCGAGCGACCCGACGAGGAACCAGCCCGGGAGTCCGCCCTGGAGCCGGCCCTGGAGCCGATCCACGTCCTGCGACCGCGCCGCACCGACGCCCTCGCGGAACTGTTCAGGGAAATCGAGCAGGACGGCGGCAACTACGAGACGGTGCCTCTGCCCAGCACCCCCGCCGTGCCCGAGGTTGCTGCCTGCTTCGACGCCGAGGACGAGACACAGGAACTCCCGCCCGTCGCCGCACCCCGCCCCCGGCTGCGCCGCACGACCGTCGGTGTCGTCGTGGCGGCAGCCGCGGTCGTCGGCTTCGGCGGCGCTCTCCTGCTCCCGGACCGAGGCGCAGACCCGTCGGCCGCGGCGCCGGACCGATCCTCGACCGACTCAGGAGCCGCCGCAGGTTCCGACCGGACCGACCCGGCGGACCCGACCACCCCGACCGACCCGGGCGATCCCGGCGCCGGCGCTCCCGGTGCCCCGCCCCCCGCCTGCACCGCGTCCTACCGAACGGTCACCAGCTGGCAGGGCGGCTATCAGGGCGAGGTCACGGTGACCAACGCGCCCGCCGCTGCCGCCTCGGGCTGGACCGCCACCGTCGTACCGACCGAGGGCGCTCGCCTCACCCAGGTCTGGGACGGCACGCTCGACAGCACCCGGTCGGGCGCAGCCACCGTCGCCAACGCGTCGTGGAACGGTGTGCTGGAGCCGGGAGCGAGCGTCACGTTCGGGTTCATCGCCGACGCGTCCGCGTCGACCGGCACCCCGTCGGCGACGGTCACCTGCGCGGCCACGGCGGAGGGCGCCTGACACCTGATGCGCCCGGCGTGCCGGACGTTTGTACCCATGCCGGGGGATACCCAGTCGAGCCGTGCTCGTGGGACATTGGGGCACCGGCCGGGCGCGAGCAGGGCGCCGGCCGCGGGGGATGGGGGACCGACCTGTGGAACCAGTGTCTGTGGTGCTCACCGCGTTGGCGGCCGGTGCCGTCGTCGGGCTCAAGGAGACGGTGGGCTCGGCCGTCCAGGACGCGTACCAGGCGTTGAAGGGCCTGGTGACGAGGCGTGTCGCGGACCAGCCGCTCGGTGACCGGCTCGTGGAGCAGTACGAGAGCGAACCGGCCGTCTGGGAGGCGCCTCTTCGGCAGGCGCTGCTCGCGGCCGAGGCGGAGAAGGATCCCGAAGTGGTCGCGCTGGCACGGCGGTTGCTGAAGCTGGCCGACGAGAGCGGGGCCGGAGCCGGCGGCAGGTACTCGGTCGCGGTGGACGGAAATGTGCAGGGTCTCGTGCAGGGGGATCACGCGAAGGTCGACATGAGGTTCCACGAGCCTCCGCAGGGCTCGTAGCCCGGTGGGGGAGCGGGCATGGCCGACGGGAGCAATTCGTACGCGCCCCGGTTCGGCGAGACGCGGGGCGTCGTCGTCGGCGAGGGCAACACGGTCGTCCAGCAGTTCGTCACGGGAATCGACCGCCTGCCGACCCGGTACGACACGAGGATCTCCAACTTCCTGACCGCCTATCTGGGGACGTCACGCAGCCCCAGGCCGTTCGGTGGCCGCGACGCGGACCTCGCGCGCCTCGACGACTGGCTCGAGGACGCCACGCAGAAGCCGTACCTGCTGCTGTGCGCTACGGGCGGACGCGGCAAGTCCGCGCTGCTCGTGCACTGGTCGCGCGGCTTGCTCGCCCGCGCGCACACCGACGTCGTGTTCGTCCCGGTGAGCATCCGCTACCGCACGAATCTCCCCACCGTCTTCTTCCCGGCACTGGCGGCCCGCCTCGCCGCGGTGCACAACGAGGACCCGCCGTCCGGAGCCGATCGCTCACCCGATGTCTGGGAGGGCGTCGTGGCGGACTACCTGGCGCGGGTTCCGCCGAAGGACAACCTCGTGGTCGTGCTCGACGGCCTGGACGAGGCGGCGAACTGGGAACTGGGCCCGCATGTGCTGCCGGCGGACCCACCGCCGGGGCTGCGGGTGGTCGTATCGGCGCGGACCACCGCCGAGCGTTCCGAGGGCACGGACTGGCTGGAGGCGCTCGAATGGGAGTCCGCGGGTCTCGGCACGGCCTTCCGCCTGGACGGCATCTCGCGCGACGGTATACGTGACCTCGTCACCGCTCTGCCCATGACTGCCCAGGACCCGCCGGACCCGCCCGAACCGGACGTCCTCGTCGACGAGTTGCACCGGCTGACCGAAGGTGATCCGCTGCTCCTCGGCGAACACCTTCGTGACCTGCTGGACCGTTCCGGGTCCCTGACGGCCCGGGCCGACACGCTGCGCGCGCTGCCCGCCGGACTGGACGGCGTGTTCACACGCTGGTGGCGCGACCAGCGGGAGCTGTGGCAGAGCCGCTACGGATCCCTCGGCGTGCACGCGGTCGAGGCACAGGTGAAGACCCTGATGGCGGTGTTCTCCCAAGCGCTGGGCCCGCTGCGCAGAGAGGATCTGGCTCAGCTCGATCCCGGTGTCGACGGCGCCGTCGTCGAGACCGCCCTGGCCGCTCTCGACCGCTTCCTCGTGGGCGAGGGCACCGACCACGGACATGTGCTCAGCCATCCTCGGCTGGCCGAGCACTGGGCGGCGCGCGAGATGAGCGAAGCGCAACGCCAGGCGATGCAGGCCAGGTTCACCGACTGGGGACGGAAGGTGAACGGCGCACTGGACGACGGCTCTCTGCCACCGGCCGCGGCCCCCGCCTATGTGGTGCAGTACCTCGCCGCACATCTGAACCGTACGCGAGCCCCGTCGGCCGACTGGCTGACGCTGCTCTCCCCGGGACGGCAGCAGGCGTGGACCGCCCTCGACGGAACCTACGCCGGGTTCCTCACCGACGTGCACGCCTGTCGCGAGGTGCTGCGCCGGGCGGACGCCGAGGCGCTGGACCGGGCAAGGGCTCTCCCTCATCTCGCTGACGACGTGCTGTGCGCTCTCATCGACAGCAGTGTCGGCGACGAGACGCGCGGCATCTCCCCCGAACTGCTGGGCGCACTCGTCCGCCACGGAAAGTGGACCCCGGTGCAGGCCCTGGTGTACGCCCGCCGCACCGATCCCGCACACCGCCCTGCCGCTCTGCTGGCCGTGGCCGCGGAGCAGAGCGGGGCGGAGCGACGGGACAGCGTGGTGGAGGCGTTGCGCAGTGCGGCGAAGGGGCGGGGGCGGGGAGAGGTGGGCGCGGATGCCCTGGCGGCGGTGGTGGCACGCGCCGTCGAGTTGGGGGAGGCCGCTGCGGCTGCGGAGTACGCCGTCGATGTTCTGGGCGACCTGTCGCCCCCCGTGGCCGCCGCCCGAGTGATCCCGTATCTGACCGCCGAGCAGCGCGCGGAGTGCTTCGGCTCACCGGAGGAGGTGCTCAGGCAGGCCGCGGTCGCGGCCACCTTCTCGCCGGACGGCCGTGTTCCCGGGCGGGTCGCCGTGCTTGCGATGCTCCTGCCGTTCCTGGCAGAGAGCGAACGTCGTGCCGCCCGGGTGGTCCTGCGTGAACTGCTGGCGGGCGTGCGGCCCCATGCCATGCCCGAGCTCGCGGCGACCGTGGTCGAACCGCTCCTGGCGGACCTGGTGATGCTGGCACGGACCACCAGCGACGACGGTCCGCTCACGGTGAATGTGTTCGGCGCCGTGGCGGACCGGCTGCCCGACGCACTGCGGACCATGGCGGTGACGGACGCGGTCGCGGTCGCGCTGGACGGTGACCGGCGACACGGCCGCTGGCTGCCCTGGGGAACACGTGCGGTCGTGCTCGACGACCTGATGGACGTGCTGCCTCCCGAACTGCATGCACGGGCCCTGGAGACAGCGCTGTCGGCATCCGGCGACGTCGACAGGACCGAATGCCTACTGAGTGTGCTCCCCCATCTCACCGGCGAACTGCATGCCGAGGGGGTCACCGCGGCGAGGGCGCTGCCCTGCGCGGCTGCACGCACGCTCGCCCTGGCCCGGGCGACGCCCCGCGCGCCGGAGGAGCAGGCGGCCGGCCTCGCTCGTGAGGCACTGGCAACCGCACGGGAAGCGGGAGACCTCGACGCCTGGGCAGCGAATCTACGCCTGGTGGCCCCCGCACTGGACGATACGGAACTGACCGCGCTGGCCCAGGAGGCCCTCCGGGAGACGGAAGGAACCCGGGCGGTCCTGGCACTGTGGGGCATCGGAGTGGAACTGTGCACCCGAGGACGCTTCCACGAGGCCTTCTCCGCGGTGCAGAACATGGCCGACGGGCACGATCGCATCGCCGTGCTCATGGGGCTGGCATCCGACACGACCGGCGAGGACCACGAGACCTTGGTGAAGGCCGTGGCGGCCACGGCCGGCGAACTTCCCGACGCCGGCCTCGTGCACGTCCTGGCCCGGCACCAGGAGTCCATGGACGCACGACTTGCCGCCGCCCTCCTGGACCGGGCCCTGGCCGTCCCGGATCCGCGGCTGCGCTCCGTCGCCCTGCGCGCCGTACTGTCGTCCCTGCCCGGACCCCTGGACGACGAGGTGCGGGACCGTGTGATCGACTGCGCGGTCGAAGCGAACGGCAGCGTCCGGCTGTTCGCGGCGCTCGCCCGCCTCGGTCATGCGGAAGAGGCTCTCGCGGCCTGCGAGACGATGGACCTGCCCTGTGCCTCGTACGAGAACGTCGTCACCGCACTCGTGCCCCATCTGGCCGGGGAGCGGATGCGCGACGTACTCGCGCGGGTGTTCGATCATGTGCGGGCGGAGCCGTTCGAGCGCGACCGGACCCGGTCGATGGGGGAGACCACCACGATCGCGCTTGCCCTGAACGGACGTGCCCCCGGAGCGCGGGTGCTCACAGCGCTGGCGCGCAGGAGTGCGCAGACCGGCCGGCTCGGGCTCGTCGAGGACATCATGGGCTCCGTCGGCCTTGGCTGGCCGCCCGAGGACCGGCTCAGATGGATCTCGGACGTGGTGCCGTACCTGTCCGAGGAGGAACAGCGCCGGTGGGCGGCCCGCCTCCCCGGGCTCGCCAACCGGTCGGGCGTCGTGCACGACCTGCTGGAGCAGATCTTCCGCACGCTCCCCGCCGCGGTGATGACCTCGTTGTACAGGCCCGCCGGCGCGGCGGATCCGGACGACGGAGCGCGGACCGAGCTGACATTGCCCGGTGTGGCATTCCTTGCCCCTTGGCTGCCCGAACCGTTTCGAGGCCAGGCCCTGGACGAGGTGTGGCAACAGGCGAACGCGCACAGCGATGCCGACTTACGGGCACGTGTGCTGCGCTCCGTGGTCGTCCACCTCGATCCCGGCCGACGCGCCGAGGCGTGCGCGGAGCTGCTCGAGCGGGTGGCCGATGCCCCGTTCACGCCGGCTTCGCCCCGCGGCACCGGCATCCGGATCGGCCCGCTCGCGCCCCATCTGACCGAAGCACAGGTCCGCCGCTTCCTCGCTAACGAGTGGGTCGAGGGTCTGGTGGGGGCGGACCTGGTGGCACTGCTGCTGCGTCTGTCGCAGCTCGACGGCCTGCAAGAGGCCGTGTCCCGCGCACGGTCACTGCGGCGCGAGGGCGTGCTGACCCGGTGGGACGAACAGGCGCTGCTCGTGCGCATGGCCGACGGCGCGGACACGCACAGCCGCCGGGCCGGTCTGGAGCGTGCGTTGTTGGACGCCCGGACGATCGGGGACGGCACGGACGTACTGCGGCTGATGACCCGGCTGGCCGGAATGCCGGGGTCCGGAGAGCGCGAGGGCCTGGTCCATGAGTGCCTGCGCACCTACCGGAAGCTCACGGCCGCGGACATACCGGGTGACCTCGGTCTGTTGCTGAAGTCCGTCCTGCCGTTCCTGGACCGTGCGGCCCAGCGAGGGCTGCTGGAGGAGACGATCGAGACGCACGGCGCCGCCCTGTTCGCCAGTGGCGTGGCGAGCCAGGTCATCGGGGTCGCGGCGGCCACCGGCCACGGGGAACTGGCTCTGCGTACGGCCGCCTGCGCACCGCCGGGCACCGCCTGGGACGAGGAGACGGTGGCGGCGTTGGCCGGCCTGCCCGAGGACTTGGTGGACCGGGCGGTGGAGACTGCGCTCGAGTTGGCCCGCACCGACGCCGACGGACTCCCGATACCCCTGCTGTGCGGCCTGGCTGCCCGGTTCCCCGGCAAGCGGCGCGAGCAACTGGCGCGGCATGTGCTGGACATGGTCGAGAACTCCGCTTTCCCTCTCGACCTGGGCACGGTTCTCGGCCTTCTGCCGCCCCTGTCCCGGGACGTGACCCGTCGGTTCGAGAAGCTGGTCGCCGAGCGGGCCCGCTGGGAACGCGGCCACCTGCTCGCCGGGCTCGCACCCTCGATGACGACGCGTCGGCTCCAGAGTGCTCTGCGGGAGAGCCGCTCGTTCCTCCGTGAGGAGACGCTCACCGCCCTCGAAGGCCTGCTTCCGGAGCTGTGCCGACGGGGCCGCGTGCAGCAGGCCATGAAGATCTTCGACGCCCAGACCGGCAGTGGGCAGGACACGAGCAGACTGATCCGGGTGCTGACCCCGGTGGTTCCGCCCGACAGGATTCCCGTACTCATCGAGTCCTTGCGGCGCTTTCGGTACACCAAGTCGCGCGAGGGGCCGCTGTTGGCGCAGTTGGCGCTGCGTGCACCCGAGTCGGTGCTGGATTCCCTGGAGGAAGACGCGCGGTCCATGGTCGGCCATGGCAGAAGCCATCTGCTGGCGGCGCTCGCCCGGCGGGCGGACGGAGCGCGCAGCGCGGAACTGGTCCGGCGCGCCGTGGACGAGACGACGGCGCCCCACCGTGCGCCCCACACACGCGAGGCGACCACAGCTCTCCTGGGGGCGCTCGCCGACGCGGCGGATCTGATGGAGCCGGACGCTCTCGCCGACACCCTGCTCATGACGGCCCGCCACTTCTCCCCACGGGTGACTCAGAACCGTGACCTGTACCCTCACCTGGCCGAACTGGGCGCCGCGGTGGCACACCTGAGGCGGGACGAGCAGTACGAAGTCGTACGGCTCTTCCTCGACGGCACCGCCGACGCCCCGCGCAGAGGTGTACTGGCCGTACTCGGTGAACTCGTGCCGGCTCTCGTGACGCTGGGCGGTCCGGAAAGCACCGGGCGCGTGCTGGACGCACTTCTAGATGTGCAGCGCCGCTGGCCCTGAGTACAGTCGTACGGTTCGGGCTCGAACAGTCGGCAAAAAGTGGTTGAGTCGGCGGTGGCCTGGGCCGATGTGCGTCACGATGGGACGGTCGGCATGCCGCCCGCGCACTGCTCCGAACCAAAGGTCCCGCCGATGAACGCCTCTCGCATCCCCGGCCTCGTGCTGCCCGTCCTGTTTCTGCTCGCCTTGACCATCGGCCTGTTGTGGTACCTGAGACACCGCGGCGACTGAACGCACTCAGCGGATCGTGCTGCGCTGGGCCAGGGCCTGTGACACCGCACGGACGCTGCGCGCGATGTGCTGAAGCTGCATGACCTCCGCCGCGTACATCTTGATGGTGTGCTCGATGACCGACTCGGGCATGCCGAGCGCGGGCAGGTCGGCGCGGGCGGTCTGCAAGGCGGTGCGTGCGACCCGGATCTCGTTCTGGACCTGTATCTGGGCGTGGCGGGCGAGCAGCACGGGGTGGCGGATGAGTGCGGGGTAGCTGGCGTAGCGGGCCGGCACCAGTTCCCGCAGCCACTTGGCGGCCGATCGCTCCCAGTCGTACGAACCGGGGGTCTTGACCTGGCACGGCCAGTCCGGGGTGATGCGCGTGGTCGTCAGGGGCATGGTCCATCGCTTCCGGGTGTGCGGCGTCGTTCAGGGTGTCCGACGGAGTCGGGGCGGCCCCGGCCTAGGGGATGACCGGGGCCGCCGCCACGGGCGCTCGCGCATGCGATGCCCGACCGAACAACGCGGGCGCCGACGCGGGTAGGAGACGGCGGCTGCGTTGCCCGTTGAGGAGCCCGGAAGGCAGACGGCATTCGCACGACGGATGGGGTGACGTGCGCATGAGCGGACCGGCTGCTTTCTGCGGGCGGATGTTGCGTGTGCAGTATTTATATATGCCGTCCGCTTTGCAAGACGTATGAAAACATTCATGCGCGCTTTGAAGTGAATAGTGCCCTTGTGTGGCGGTTTGACGTGTGGAGAGATGCGTCCTGATGTGAGGGCGCGGTGAAGATTCAGTCTCGGAGGAAGAACTGGTGCTGGTCGGAGATGTGCTCGTACTCCTCCAGCCGCGCCTGCGTCCGCTCAGGGTCGGCGTCGGTCATGGCCTGGAGCAGCGCCGAGGCCATCACGCCGGGCGCGGCGTAGGAGTCGAAGACCAGCCTGGAGCCCGTGCCGGTGGCGAAGACGACGTCGGCCGTGTCGGCCACCGGTCCGAGCGCCAGGTCGGTGACCAGGGCGACCCGCAGTCCGGCGCTGCGCGCGACCCGTACCGCGGTGAGCGTCTCCTGGGCGTGCCGGGGCATGGAGAACGCGAGGACCCAGGTGCCGCCGGCCTCGCGGGACTGGAGCAGCGCGTCGTAGGCGACGCTGCCGCCCCGGGTCACCAGCCGCACATCCGGGTGGATACGGCGAGCCGCGTAGGCGAAGTACTCGGCGAGCGAGCCGGAGATGCGCAGGCCGAGGATGGTCAGCGGCGTCGACTGGGAGAGCTTGCGGCCGATGTCGATCACCTGGTCGGGGTCGGCGAAGTCGCGCCGCAGGTTCTCCAGGTTCTCGATCTCGGCGTCCACCGCGGACTGCAGCTCGTTGGCGCCGTTCTCCTCGGCGGGCGCCGGGCCTCCGGCGAGGGCGCCCAGGGCGATCGCCTGGAGCCTCTCGCGTAGCGCGGGGTAACCGCTGAAGCCGACCGCGCCGGCGAACCTCGTCACCGAGGGCTGGCTCACGCCCGCCCGCTCCGCCAGATCGGTGATCGAAAGGAACGCCGCCTCGGTGATGTGCTCGATCAGATACTGGGCGATGCGTCGCTGCCCAGGCGACAGTCGCGGCTGATCGAAAAGTGCCCTGAGCTGGGACGTCGGGGATGCCTCGACCTCCGGGACCGACTTGCCCGAGGTGATCGCGGATGCCTGCGCACGTGCCTGCTGGGACGATGGCACCGGTGTGCCTCCTTTGTCTCCCACAGTGCTTCAACATAGCTCACACACTGTGGTGACCAGGTGCGCTCCGACGGTCGACGCTCAACGGCGATAGATCGTGATCGAATGACCGACCGTGTCGATCGGACGACTGCTGTCGATCAACTCGGCCAGCCGGCCGGTCGCCTTGGCCGCGGAGGAGTCCGACACCACGAGCAGTCCGCGCACCTCACGGGCGGGCACCTTGCGCGGGTCGGAGGCGCTGATGCCGTAGGCCGACGGCACTCCGCTGCCCTTGTACACCAGCCAGATCCGCTCACCCCGGTACCGGTCGCGCAGCCGGTCGGCCAGCCGGCCCAGATCCTGGCCCCAGTCCACGTTGGAGTCGTGCAGCCGCAGACGCGTCTGCGCCGGACCGCCGAACGCCTCGTTGGAGTACGGCAGATAGTAGGGACAGGTTCGCACCGAGCTGACCACGACGAACAGCACGAGCGCCGCCACCGTGACCGGCGCCCACCGCCGCCGCACCCCGAGTACACAGCCCGCCGCCACCGCCAGGAACAGCGGCACGAACACGGCGTACCGCACACCGAAGTCCCGCGACCCCAGCATGGCGGCGCCGAGCAGTACGGCCGTGGGGATCAGCAGATAGGGCGCCGCGGGCCGCAACCGACGCACGGACGTCACGGTGACGGCGCCCGCCGCCCACAGGGCCAGCATGCCGAGCGGCGTCTTCACCAGCAGCGCGGCCGGCAGGTAGTACCAGAGCGACCCGGTGTAGAGGCGTCCGAAGAGAAAGCCCTGCCACGGGTGGTTCTCGAACGCGAACTGGATCCGCATGCCGTCCCGGTACGCCTCCGGGAAGGGCAGCAGGTCCACGGCGACTCCCCGCAACCCGTGCACGACGGGTACCGGCTGCTCCGGCGTCCAGCGCAGCCGCGGATCGACCATCAGATAAGAGGCCCATACGACGGCGACCGCGGCCAGCGCCAGGACGCCCGCACCCGCGAACGCGCGCACGAGCGTTCGGCGGCGGGACTCGCCGGACTCCCTCGCCCACCACATGGACAGCGCCGCGAGAGCCATGAGTACCGGGACCGCGGCCAGCATGCTCATCTTCGTCGCCAGGGCGGCCCCGAGCGCCACCCCGGCGAGCGGCACGGCGGGCGGTACGCCGAGGCGCGCGGCGCTCGACAGGGAGAGGGGCAGGGAGAACGGCCCAGAAAATGGCAGGGAAAAGGGGGAGGAGAACGGCGGACGCGGGCGGGGCCGGCGGCGGGCCCGCCACAGCAGCCACACCGACGTCAGCACGAACCCGGCCGCCGGCACGTCCAGCGTGGCCAGCGAACCGTGGGCGATGACGTCGGGGGAGAAGGCGTACAGGCACAGTGCCGCCAAACCGGCCGCTGTGCCCGCCAGTTCACGGGCGAAGGCAAAAACGATCAGACCGAACAACATGGTCAGAACGATCACGGGGAGGCGGGCGAAGAGCATCAGCCGCCAGGGATCGTTCCCGGACTCGTACAGCAGATGGCGTCCGAGGGCGCCCTGATCCCCCTCGAAGGACGGGTCGACATGAGGGTCGGCCAGGGCGACCCCGGCTCCGATGACCAGCTTTCCGAGCGGGGGATGCTCCGGGTTGTGGCGCAGACGGTGCTCGTGCAGATACTCGGCCGCCGTGCCCACGTACACGGGTTCGTCGATCGTCGGCGTCTGCTGCACCGCGGTCGTCACCATGGCGACGGCCATCTGACCGAGCAACAGGAGCACGAGAAGCGGCACGATCAGGCGCTCGCCGGACCGCCACGACCGCCACGACCGCCACGACCGCCGCGTGCCGGGGTTGCCCACGGCCCCGGCCTCCGAGGTTTCGGGCGTTGTCGGGCCAGGAACCGAGTGCTGTTCGAGCGTCATCGTCCGCTCCGCGGCGCCGTCGCCCCCGCGGCAGCGGAAACTGATCCCGAGCCGGCCCATGTGCCCACTCTGCACCAGCTCCCGCCGGGGGACGCCGCCACCGCTCGAGGAGTCGTACCGACGGACCATCCGTCGTGCAGACGGGTACGGCCCGCGGCGTGCCGGAGTTCAGTCGCGCCGACAGCGGCAGCACGCCGTCCCCGCCCCGCGGACGGAAACCCGTCGGGACGTCTTCAGTGCCGGGTCGTGGTCGCGCGGGCGGGCGGCGGCTCGTGCGGGACGGGCAGGGCCGTGGCCGGCACCACCAGATCGGCCGTGTCACGGGTCCGGGCGACCAGCTCCGCGTTGCGCTGGTCCGAGCGCATGACCCAGGCCACCGCCTGCTCGTGCGACTTGCCGAACTCCTCGTGCCGGGCGATCAGCCGCCGCAGCCGCTCCTGCTCGTCCAGCTCACAGAACCAGACCTCGTCCAGCTGGGCCCGTACCCGCGCCCACGCGCCGGTGCCCAGCAGGAGGTAGTTCCCTTCGGTCACCACCAGCCGGGCGGCCCGCTCCACGGCGACGGCGCCCGCGATCGGCTGCTCCAGTACCCGCTCGAAGCCGGGCGCGTACACGGTGCCGTCGCCGGCCTCCTCGCGCAGCCGCCCGAGCAGTGCCGCGTATCCGGCAGCGTCGAAGGTGTCCGGCGCGCCCTTACGGTCCCGCCGCCCGAGCCGGTCCAGTTCGACGTCGGCGAGATGGAAGCCGTCCATCGGCACATGCGCGACCCAGGGGTCCCCGGCGCCGTTCAGCTCCCGCACCAGGTGCTCGGCGAGCGTCGTCTTGCCCGCGCCGGGGCTGCCGGTGATGCCGAGGACGGCGCGGCGGCCGTCCCCGGGCAGGGAGCGGGCGCGGGCGAGGAGGTCGTCGAACGTCAGCGCAGCCACACAGCAGAGTGTGTCACTCCGCCCTGTCGGATCGCCCGGCCGGCCCGCCTCATACACCTGGCCGAACCCCGCACGGCATGCGTGACCCTTGCCGGTTAGTTTGTCAGTGTTTTGGTGTTTTGGTGATTTTCTGACTCCCCGCCGTCAACTCGCCCAGCGGTGGGGCCGAGACGCCCTACGACACGTAGGGGTGAGGGGTGGACGATGACCCACGGCACGCAGCCTCTGCTCATCAGCATGGAGCGGCGCTACGCCGCGACCATGTCCGGTGGGCTCTGGCGACCGCGCGACGACGCCCTGCTCGCGGCGGTGGCCGGCGTCTTCGTCCTCGCCCAACTCGTCCTCGTAAGGCCCACGCTGGGCCTCGGCTGGGACGAGGTGGTGTACGTCAGCCAGGTAGGCACCGAGGCCCCCGCGGCGTTCTTCAGCGCCCCACGCGCGCGTGGCGTCTCGCTGCTGGCCTGGCCCGTCGCCTCCTGGTCGGCGTCCACGACACTGCTGCGCGTCTATCTCGCCGTCCTGTCCGGACTCGGCCTGTACCTGGCCCTGCGCGCCTGGCGCGGGCTCTTCCCGGCCCGCGTCCTGGCCGGCGCGGGAGCGCTGTTCATCACGCTGTGGGTGACCCTGTTCTACGGCCCGCAGGCCATGCCCAATCTCTGGGTGGCCTTCGGCGCCCTGCTCTGCGTCGGCTGCTTCCTGCGGGCCCGCAGGAACCGCTTCGACCGTGGTGCCCTGTGGGGCGTCCTGGCCGGCGCCGCGCTGATGGCGTGGATGCGGCCCACCGACGCCGTCTGGGTCACGCTGCCGCTGCTCGTCACCGTGGTGGTGGTACGGCACTGGCGCCTCGGGGCCGCCCTCGTGGTGGGCCTGGTGGCCGGCGGCATCGAGTGGGTGATCGAGGCGTTCGTCAGCTACGGCGGACTGCGGGAGCGGCTCAACGAGGCGTCCCGCATCCAGGGCGACCTCGGCTGGAACCTCGCCGTCGACGACCAGCTGCGCAGCCTGGTCGGCAGCACCCTGTGCCGGCCCTGCAACGGGGAGATGCCCAACCCCGTCGTCTACGCCTGGTGGTTCGTCCTCCCCCTGCTCGCCGCCTACGGCCTGGCGGTCGCCTACCGCGCCGGACGCACCACCCGCACACTGATCCCGCTGGCCTGCGCCGCCACGGCCGCCTTCCCGTACCTGTTCATGATCGGCTACGCGGCACCCCGCTTCCTCCTCCCTGCCTACGCCCTGCTCGCCCTCGTGGTCGCCGACGCGCTGCTCCATCTGATCACCGCGCCGAACGGCCGCCCGCGCCCGGTGGTCGCCGCACTGATCGCGATCGGGCTGGCCGGACACCTTGCCGTGCAGTACGCCGTCCTGGACCGCACCGTGGAACGCAGTACCGGCAGCCGTGAGGACTGGGCCCGCTCCGCCGCCGAACTCCACCGGCTCGGCGTACGCCCGCCCTGTCTGCTCACCGGGCACGAGGCCATCCCCGTCGCCTACTACACGGGCTGCGACTCCGGCGCGACCGGCGGCCACAACGCCAACACCACCACCGCCGACATCCTGCGGGCCGCCCGCGGCATCCCGGTCGGCGCCCTCACCACACCCGGCGGCACCCCACCCCGGTACGCCCGGTCCTGGAAGCTGCACCGCCTCGACGGCCTGGAGGTCCGCATCGCCCCGGCGCCGGGCGCGGGCGGACGGGCATGACACCGCAGCAGGTCCTCCCCGCACCCCAGCGCAGACATTCCTACTGGCACACCGCTCTCACGCTCGCCGTCCTGGCGGCCGTGGTCTGGCTCGCCCGGCGTCACTGGCCGGTCATCGAGACCGGCGCCGTACGGCTGGCCGTCGCCGACCGGGGCTGGCTGCTGCTGGCCGCCACGGCGACGCTGGCCACATGGCCCTGTTCGGCGCTCGCGCAGCAGGGCGCGGTGCCCGGCCGGCTGCCCCCGGGGCGGCTCGTGGCGGCCCAGTTCGCCGCCTCCGCCGCCAACCACGTGCTGCCCGCAGGGCTCGGCGCGGGCGTGGTCGGCCTGCGTTTCCTGCTGCGCTGCGGCATACCCTTCGCCGGTGCGGTCACCGCGGTCGCGGTCAAGGGCGCGGCCGGGGCCGTCGTGCGCGGCGCCCTGATCGCCGTACTCATGGCCGTCTGGCCCGGCGAGCCGTTCCTGCCGACGCTCGACGCCTGGTACCTCATCGCCCTGTGCGTCGTCGCCGTCGGTGTGGTCGCCGTGCTGGCCGGGCCCCTGTCGTCGGCGTGCCGACGCGCCCTTGCGGCATTGCGCGCCCACGTCACGGCCGTCCATGCGCGACCGGCGCGGGCGGCGGCCCTGTGGGGCGGGTCGCTGGCCTTCGTCCTCCTGCACTGCGGTGTCCTCGTCGCCGTCACCCGTGCCGTGGATCTGCCCCTGCCTCCCGCCGGAGTCGCCCTGCTCTATCTCCTCGCCGGTACCGCGGCCACGCTGCTGCCCACGCCCGGCGGTCTGGGTTCCCTCGACGCCGCGCTGATCCTCGCGCTCGCCGCAGCCGGCGCCCCGCCCGTCGCCGCCACCTCCGCCGTGCTCGGCTACCGGCTGCTGACGGTGTGGCTGCCGCTGCTTCCGGGACTGGCCGTGCTCGGGGTGCTCGTCCGGCGCCGGTCGCTGTGAGCTCGGGAAACACTTGCGGGCGGGCGGGGCCGGGCGGTCACCCGCGCACGCCCAACTCTTTGTGCCACCGTACGAACTGCTTTTCCGGATCGCCGGTGTACGCCCACGGAGCCCGCGTCGCCCGGCGGCCCAGCATCCGCATGAGGGGCCCGGCGACGTCCTGGGCACCCGCCTGACACGCCGCGTGCGCCAGGTGGTTGAGGTCGCGCAACTCGCCGGGGGCCACGTCACTCCCACCACGCCCCATGCTCCAGCGGGACCAGGTCCGGCGTACGTCGCTGACGGCACCGTCGTGACTCCAGTGCTGGCCGAGGCCCAGGGAGGCATGCCGGCCGCGGGCCGCGTCCAGGGCGTAGCGGTACTCCTCGACGCGCGCGTACTGCACGAGCACCGGGAGCAGGCAGCCCGGCGGTGCCACGCCGGCCGCGTCGCGGGCGAAGTCGTACATCAGGCCGTGGGTGCCGTGCCAGCGCGAGGAGTAGTAGTGCAGCACCTGAAGGTGCCCCTCCACGCTGTACGGGTCGCGCCGGTGCAACTCGTCCCACCAGCGCCCCAGTTCCTGCCGGCGTACGCCCGACGGATACAGCCGGGCGACAGAGATCAGCGAGATCCATGGCGTCGGATCGTCCGGACAGGCGTCCGCCGCCTTCAGGCACGACTGCACCGCGGTGTCGATGCGCTGCTGGTCGATCGGCACACCCCGGCCCGCGGCGATGGCCAGATGAAACGCCCGGGCCGTCTCGGTCGCCGCCCGCAGCACCAGCGCGTCGGCGCTGCGCGGCTCGGCGGCCAGCCAGGACTCCACCGTCGAACTGCCCGAACACGCCTGTGCGAGCAGCCGGATCCGGTGACCGCGCGCCGGCCAGTCGGTCCCCGTCGTCCGCAGCAGTTCGCGCAGCCCCTGCCAGCGGCCGATGACGATGTCCTGCCGGGCGCGGGTCAGGGGCGCGTCCCCGCAGTCGGGGTCGAAGTCGGGAGTGAAGTCGCGCTTGGAGCTTCCTCGTGTCATGGCGGGCCCCCTCAGAAGTCGGTGGGAAGGCCCTCGTGGACAAGGGAGTTTGAGCCGCCGGGGCCGGCCGGGACGTAGTCCGCCTCGACGGTCCGTGCGGCGTCCAGCTTGGCCGGCCGGTAGTAGTCGCTGCCCTGCCGCCAGTACCAGAGCATCGGGATCAGCCCGGCCGCCAGCCCGCCGATACCGATCGCGATCGCCGAGCCGCTCAGCTCGCCCAGCGACTCGACGAAGATCCAGAACATGAACAGGGCCCCGAACAATGGCCACAAACCGCCGAGTACGAAATTGCCGACCGACTTCAGCAGCAGCTTGCGGTAGGCGACGACGACGGCCAGACCCGTCAGCCCGTAGTAGACGGCGATCTGCAACCCCATCGCCGAGATGGCGTCGGAGAGGATGTCGCCCACCGTGCCCAGGGAGTTGGCGGCGATGAACATCGCCAGCGCCACCACGCCGACCACCGCGACCGCCACCCACGGCGTGTTCCACCGGTGGTGCACGCGGCCCAGCGCGGGCGGCAGCGTACGGTCCCGGCCCATCGCGAACAGGGACCGCGTGACCTGGATCAGCGTGGTCTCCAAAGTGGCGATGGTCGACAGCATCACCGCCACGATCAGCAACTTGCCGCCCCAGCCCGGCCAGACCTCCTCCCCGAGCACCGCCAGCACATTGGCGTCGTGGGCCTGGATCTGCCGGGAGGAGAGGATGACGTTCACCGCGATCGTGAACACCTCGAACAGCAGGAACACGACGCCCACCCCGATGAGGCCGGCGAGTCCCGTCGTACGCCGGCTGTCGCGGGTCTCCTCACTGAGGTTGCTGGTGACATCCCAACCCCAGTAGTAGAACGCGGCGATCAGCGCCCCCGACGCGAACCCCGCCACCCCGTCGAAGTGCCCGAAGCCGAGCCAGGACCAGTCGAACGCCCGGGCACCGCCCGAGTGGATGAGGGCCAGCACGGCGAACAGGGCCAGTATCACCAGCTCCACACCGGACATCACGAGCTGCGCCCGGACGGTGAGACGGGCGCCGCCGAGCACCACGAACAGCATGACCAGGAACCAGCCGGCCCCGACCAGCGTGGACAGCGCGGTGTTCTCGGCGAGTTGCTCGTCGAACAGGGCCAGCGTCATCGAACCGGCGGGCAGGGAACCGGCCACCATGAAGATGGTCGCCGAGATCACCAGCGCCCAGCCGCTCATGAACCCCAGAAAGGGGTGCAGCGTACGCCCCACCCATGAGTAACTGGCGCCCGCGTTCACGTCGATCCGGTTGAGATAGCTGTACGCCAGCGCGATACCCAGCATGGGTATCGCGCAGTACAGCAGCGCCGCCGGACTGGCGAGACCCACCGCGCCGACGAGGACCGCGGTGGTCGCGGCGATCGAGTACGCCGGCGCGCTGCCCGCCACCGCCATCACGACCGTGTCGAAAGTACCGAGGGCATTGGCCTGGAGCCCTCTGCCCCTGTTGCTGCTCATGGATGCGCTGCTTTCCGTCGTGCACGACGGCGGGCGGACCGGCCCCGACGCCGTATGGGGGGTGGGGTGGAACAACGCCACGAACCGGAGAGGGATGACCTCGGGGCAGGGCGGCACGAAAGGGTGGCGGACACGGTACGGCGGTGCGTCGCCGACCGGTCACGCCGTGTGTGCGAGTGATGATAGCCCTCCTCATCGAGGCTTCAAGAGCGCTGAGATCTTCCGGGGTTGGGGCCGCCGCAACGGGAAACGCGGTGGGGGACACGCACAGCGCCGCAGCAGCCGACGCGCTCGAGTGAGGGAGGCCGTATGAGCACCGAACACACGCCCGCCGAGCCGATGGCGGACGACGCGTACCAGCCCACCGGGGGCAATGAGGAGCAGCAGGACGCAGCGCCGCTCGACCTCCAGGACGCCCTCGACGAGCGGACGTACGACGACACCCTCGACGAGGGGTACTCCCCGCCGGAGAAGCCGCTCGGGGTCACCAGGCACGGCACCACGGCCGCCGAGCAGCACGACGGCGAGACCCTCGACGACCGTCTCGCCCAGGAGGTCCCGGACGTCTCCGAGCCGGTCGGCGACGGCGTGGGCGATCTGCCGGGCGGCGCGGGTGAACCGGTCGATCCCGAGGCGGGCACCGAGCGCGCGGGCCGCCTCGTCGCGCCCGACGAGGGAGCGCACGGCGACATCACCAAGGAGGCCGTCGCCTTCGACCAGGGCATCGACGGTGGCGCGGCCGGCGCGGAGGAGGCCGCGATGCATGTCGTGGAGGACACCCAGCTGCCCGAGGGCGACGAGGAGCCCTGACCGGGAGGCTCCGTGCGGGCGGTGCACCGTCCCTGGCGCGAAGTGGCGCGAAGTGGCGAGGGAAGGACGGGAGTTGTGCCTGCGGCGATGCCGCGGCTTCCGCCCGTCCCCGACTCGGTCATGGCGGCCTGCGGCGCCCGCCAGGACGGGGCGATAATTTCCGTATGGGACGAAATGCTCGTGCGGGGCATCCACTCGCCGACATGAGCGCACCGGCCCGCCTGGCCGCCCCCGACGAGGGCATCGGCCCCGACGAGCTGGCGCTGGCGGCCCGCAACCACGGCCTGCCGCTCGAAGCGCTGCGTCACGACCGCACCCCGGTGGGCCTGCACTACGTCCTCACCCACTACGACATCCCGTATGTCCCCGACGGCACCCCCTGGCAGCTGACCCTCGGCGGCCGAGTCCGGCGCCCGCTGCGCCTGGACCTCGCCGACCTGCGTGCGTTCCCGCAGGTCACCACCCGGGTCACGCTGGAGTGCGCGGGCAACGGCCGGGCCCTGCTGACACCCCGGCCGGTGAGCCAGCCCTGGCTCGTCGAAGCGGTCGGCACCGCCGACTGGACGGGCGTACCGCTGCGTCTGCTGCTGGCTGAGGCCGGAGCCGAGCCGGACGCCGTCGACGTGGTCTTCACCGGGGCCGACCACGGGATCGAGCGCGGCGTCGAGCAGGACTACCGGCGCGCGCTGCCCATGGACGTCGCCGCGGGCGACGACCCCGAGGTACTGGTCGCGTACGCCATGAACGGCGCCCCGCTGCCACCGCAGCACGGCCGGCCGCTGCGGCTGGTCGTGCCCGGCTGGTACGGCATGGCACAGGTGAAGTGGCTGCGCGAGGTCACCGTCAGCGACGAGCCGTTCACGGGTTTCCAGCAGACGGTGGCCTACCGGCTGCGTCAGCGGCCCGACGACGTGGGAGAACCCGTCACCCGTATCGCGCCCCGCGCCCTGCTGGTCCCACCCGGCTTCCCGGACTTCATGTCCCGGGCCCGCGTCGTCCGGCCCGGGACGGTACCGCTGGAGGGGCGCGCCTGGTCGGGGTGGGCGCCCGTGACCCGGATCGAGGTCAGCGAGGACGCGGGGCGCAGCTGGGAGGAGGCCGAGCTGGAGCCGGACACCGGGCATCGGTGGGCGTGGCGCCGCTGGCGGCACAGCTGGACGGCGACCCCGGGCGAGCACGTGCTCAGCGCGCGGGCGTCGGATGCCGAGGGCCATACGCAGCCACTGGAGCAGCCCTGGAACCGTGGAGGCTTCGCCAACAACCTCGTCCAGCGGGTGCCCGTGCTGTGCCTGGATCAGGACGGGAGCGGGACCGTGACCGGGACCTGGGGCGGGGAGGGGCGCGAGGGCGGGGGATCGGCATCGGCGGGCGGCGCGGCCCCGCAGCAGTTGCACAGGGGTCAGGCGGGCGCATAGGGACTGAGCGGGCGCACAGGGGCTGAGTCGTCACAGGGGCCGGGCGGGCGCTGGAAACCCGGCAGGCACACAGGAGCCGCCCTCGGATGCCGGCGCCCGCACCCGAGGGCGACCCTGAAGGTCGGCCGGTTACATCTACGTCTAGGGCAGCAGCTTGTCCAGGGCGGACGGCCCCTCGGCCTCCAGCTTGCGCTTGGCCCATTCCAGGTTGCGTGGGGTGAGGTCCTTGCCTGAGGCAAGCACGATGTCCTCGGGGGACACCTCGGTGCCGGTGCGGGCGTGGAGCAGGTCGTCCGGGGTGGCGCGGTCCTCGGACGGCCCGGACGCTTCGGGCTGGGACGTCGGCATCATCTCTGCTCCTCGGATCCGGATCACTTCTTCGGGCCCGGTGCGGTCATCGGGTCTGTTAACACCATTCAACGCCGGAGCGGACCCTGCATCCGGAGGCACCGGGAGTCCGCCGGCATCGGTCCCTTCTCCGGACGCCCGGCCGCGCCCCGCCCCGCCGCGTCAGCTGTCGAAGGGCGTGAGCGTCAGCCGGATCCCGGTAGGTGCCGTGTCCTGGATGTACGAGGCGAAATCGGCCACGTCGTCGAAGGCGAAGCCGTACGCCCTGCCGTCCTCGGCGACCGTGTGCATGGCCTTGGCGTAGTGATTGGTGAGGTCGGTGCCGTAGAAGGTGCCGGCGTCGGTCGTCGGCTGGGCAGGGTGGCTGAGCAGCGTGGAGCGGTTGAGGCCGGCGCCGAGCACGGCGGCGACGGGGCCGGTCGTGCCGTCGTTGGGGGCCGCGAGGTTGCCGTCGCAGAACAGCACGTCCCGGGTCGAGGGCTTGCCGAAGGACACCTGGGCGGGCCCGTCGAAGGTGAACCGCTCGCCGCGCACACGGCCCGTGAACCTTCCGGCATTGGTGGTGACGGTGAGATCCCGCCCGGCGTACGCGCTCCAGACCTCGTCGATGTACGGCGCGAGGTAGTCCTCGGCGAACAGTCCCGCGTCCAGGCCGTGCCCCGGGGCGATGACGCGCGTGTCGTCCACGACGAGCCGGGCGAAGTCCTCGACCCGGCGGACCGCGTCGAAGGCCGCCGCACGTCCGCCGGGGCGCAGCCGGCCGGTCGTCTGGTCCTTGGCGCCGGTCAGCCGGATGCTCAGCGGCACGCTGAACATGTCGACCATGGTGGTGTTGCAGAACATGCCCGACGCGTTGTAGGTGAACTCGGCGCAATCGTGCAGCACCGGATGGTTGGGGTCGGACTTCACCCACCCCGCCGGGTACTGGAGCGCCGCGTCGCCGTTGCCGTCCGCGACGGCCTTGAACTTGAGCTTCTGGCCTAGCGAGACGTAGATCCGGCCGGACATGTGGGGGAGGGACAGCCGGGTCTCGCCGCTGCCGGCCAGGCCGATGGCGTAGTCGGTGAACCCGTCGGGGCCGTTGTCCGACAGCGCGATCGGCGCCAGGGTGCCGTCGGGCGTCAGACGCACCTGCCTGCCGTCCTGGTTGCCGACGACGTAGACGTGGACGCTCGCGTTGTCGAAGGAGCCGCTTTCGTTGACGAGCGTCAGCGGCAACGAGCCCGCCGCGGCCTGCGCTGCCGTTGCGGAGCCGCCCGCGGGCGAGTCCGCGAGGGCGTACGGGGCGATCGCGGCGACGGCGGGGGCGGCCACGGCCGCACCGCCGAGGGCGAACAGGATCCGGCGTCGACCGAGTGGGCGCTGGTGACGGGAAGTCATGTGGGGGGTCTCCCGGGGGGTCTGGTGCTGATGCGGGTGCCTGAACAGCGGTGACACCTACGGCACTTTGTGTGAGAGCGCTCTCACACCGCGCCTCGGCGCCACCGATGAGGCCCGATCGTACGCACGTCACCCGCCTCGGCCAACAGGTCCGGACCGAGCTCAAATGCCTCTGAACTGCGGAGACTTGAACCATCATGGAATGAACACGACTGCTTAAGCCTTGTCTAAGGCCGCCTTAAGCCGGGCGCGTGTCCGAGAGCGCTCCCGGCCGCCTCACGAACACCCCTCGGGAGGGTGGAAGGAAAAGGTGTGGACGGCACCCGAAAAGATCACCTACTGTGTGGACTCACGCCCAGAGACGGACGGAAGGAGGCGAGTGCCGTGCAGTTCACACCCATCCAGCGCTCCCTTTTCCGTACCCCGGCGTGATGCAGTCGATCTGACCGGGAGCGCTGCAAGCAGCCCATTATCCCGGAGGAACCCGTGACCGATCTGGTCATTCGCGCGCTCACCGCGAGCGACGCCCATCTTTTCGACGCACACCCCGACCCGCTGAACGCCCGTGCGGGCCACCAGCGGACCCGGTTCCGCCCCGAGTGGAAGCGAGTCGCCCTGCGCAATGGCGTGGTCGTCGCCCGTGGAGCCTGGTGGGGCGGCCCCGACGACGCGGAACCCCTCAACATCAACTGGTTCGACGTGGCCGCGGGCGAGGAGGAGGCCGGCGCCGAACTCCTGCGCACCGCCCCCTGGCAGGTCGAACTCGAGATCAACCTGCCCGGCGGCCGGCGGGACGATCCCGCGCTGAAGGCCGCCGCACAAGCCCGCTTCGATGCCGCACACGCGGCGGGCTACGAACTCCTGGTGGAACGCTTCCTGTACCGCTGGACGCCGGAGCACGGCCTGCCCGAGCGCCCCGGCCGCCTGCGTTTCCGGGCCGAACCCGACGACGCGGTCTTCTTCGACGCCCTGCGCCGCATCCACTCCGCCACCCTCGACGCCCACGCGCTGCGCGCGATCAAGGAGGGCGGCCTCGACCAAGCCGCCCAGGAGGAGCTCGACTTCTTCCACTGGTGCCCCTCCCCACGGGAGTGGTGGCAGCTCGCGCACACCCCGGAAGGTGAGCTCGCGGGCATCCACATACCGGCCCACAACCCCTCCGGCCCGACCATCGGCTTCATCGGCGTCGTACCGGAACAGCGCGGCCACGGCTACGCCTACGACCTCCTCGCCGAGTGCACGCACTTCCTCGTCGAGCAGGGCGCGGAGTTCGTCAGCGCGGCGACCGACCAGGGCAACTTCCCGATGGCCGCGAACTTCACCAAGGCGGGCTTCCCCGTCGTCAGTGAACGCATCAACTTCGAACCGGCCGCCCGGGCGTAGCGAGCGGTAGCGCCCGGAAACAGTTCCGGTACGGCATGGCGGTCCGGTCCCAGCCGCGGGCCGGACCGCTGAGCGTACCCACGCATGTCCCCGTGCGCTCAGGCACCGCTCGGCCGGGCACCGTCCAACAGGCCCTCCGCCGAGGCCAGGATCTCCGTCACCCGCAACGCGAACCGGGCGTCGCACGCGTGAGCGCGCCCGGTCCGGGAGGACTCCAGCAGAGCGTCCCCAGCCCGCGTCAGGGCCAAGACCGCGCTGCCGGTGCTCTTCGGAAGGAGCGTCACCCCGGCCGCGCCTCGCAGCTCCACCGTGGCCCCCGCCGCCGCGGACGGCGCCGTCAGGCTCAGGGCCAGTGTGCTGGACGCGCCACTGACGTGCTCCAGGACCAGATGGACGGTGTCGCCGGGCCCGTGTGCCGCGGCGCTCACGCGCAGGGCGTCCCCCAGCACCGGCAGCAGTACGGACAGGGCGTGGGGGCCCACGTCCCACAGCGCGCCCTTCTCCTGCCGCCACGGCGAGGCGGCGAACGGGCTGCCGTCAGGGCCGAACACCGCGCCGAGCCACTCCGCCCGACCCGTGAACCACCCTTCCGCAGCCGCCTGTTCGGCGATCCACGCGTCGGTCTCCGGCTGAAAACGTGCGGTGAAGAAGACGACCGAGGCCACGCCCGTCTCCTCGACGGCCTCGACGACCGCCCGCCCCTCGGCCACCGTCGTCGCGAGCGGCTTGTCCAGCAGCAGATGACGGCCCGCCCGGGCGGCCCGTACGGCCAGGTCGGCCTGGACGGCGGGCGGCAGCGCGACGGCGACGGCGTCCACGTCGTCGAGCAGCGCGTCCACCTCGTCGTAGGCCCGCACGCCGTGACTGTCGGCCAACTCCTTCGCGGCGGCCCTACGACGGCCCCACACTCCGGTGAAGTCCAGTGCGCCGTGTCCGCCGAGGGCGGGCGCGTAGGCCATCCGAGCCCACGGGCCGGTGCCGAGAAGTCCGATGCGCATGCCGCCGCCTCTCCCTGTGCCGGGGGTGTCCGTGGCCGGTGCAATGGCCGATGCCGTGGTTGATGCCGTATTTGATGCCGTGGTCGGGGTGAGCGTGCCATATCGACCCGGAGGCCGTGCAACCGGCTCGGCGGCCGAAGTGACCGCGGACACGCGTCCGGGCGCGGCGCCCGCGCAGCCCGAGGCCCAGGGCGCGCCTTTCATAAGCGCTCCGAAATCGCCAAATCCGGACCGGAATTCGTCTGGACCACGCCATGGTCTTGAACGGGCCTGTCCCATTCTGCTTGGGTTGCGGACAAATGGCCGCCGTCCGGTGGCCTGCAAGGGGATTGGTTCTGTGCTGGGCCGGCCATGGGGGCATCGACACGCCGTGCGACAGCGGCTCCCGCGCCTCGGGCGCGACGGATGCGACGCACGCGACGGGCGACCGCACCGGTGCCCACCCTCCGCCCGGACCGCGTACCGCCATTAGCGGGCGGCAGCCGGGCGTCACGGCCTCACATCACTCACACCCTTCATGCAGACCAGAGGAAGGTGCATGAGGTATTTCCGGCTGCTCGTCCTGGGCAACGGCATCTCGGCCTACGGCAGCTATCTGAACATGGTGGCGCTGAACGTCTTCGTCTACGACGCGACAGGCAGCGCGCTGGCCGCCGGCCTCTTCATGGCCGTACGCCTGGCGACCAGCGTCGTGTCGGGCTGGGTGAGCGGCCGGCTCGTCTCGGCCTACGACCGCAAACGGCTGATGGTCGGCGCCGATCTGTGCCAGGCGACGGCGCTGCTGACGCTGCTGCTCGCCCCCGACGGCGCGCGTCCCGGGCTGCTGTACGCCCTGGCCGTCGTCACCGGCGGCTGCTCGACCCTCTCCCAGGTGTCCCTGCGCAGCAGCATCCCGGAGATCGTCGGCGCCGAGCACCGGGTGCGGGCCAACGGGCTGCTGGTGACGGGGCGTTCACTCGCCATGATCGCCGGGTTCGCCTCGGCGGGCGTGGTGGTCGCGGAGCTCGGTTACTCGGCGGCGTTCGCGCTGGACGCCGCGACCTTCCTGGTCTCAGCGACCGTGCTGTTCCTGCTGCCCGTGCGCACCAGGGCGGCCAAGAACCCCGCCGCGGGCGCGGCCGAGGGCTCCGGCGCCGCCCGGTGGACGGCCAGGATGCTGCTCGGCACGGCCCCGCTGCTGATGGCGATGATCGCCGTCCGGGCGGTCGACGGGCTCGGCTCCTCTTCGCACAACGTCGCCCTGCCCCTCTACTCCGCCGGCCTGGACCCCGAGCATCCGGCCACCTTCATCAGCCAGTTCTGGGCCACCTGGGCCATCGGCAACATCGTCGCCCAGCAGGTGATCGGCCGGGTCACCAAGAAGAGCGGGCGGACGCCGGGGGAGCGGGCCTTCGCGCTCGGGGCCTGTGTGATGTCGGCCGGATTCATCGTGGTCTTCAGCGGGCTGCCGACCGTGCCTGCCGTCATCGCCGCACTGGTCGCCGGAGCCGCCGACGGATTCACCGAGATCGTCTATGTGTCCAGACTCCAGAGCGCCCCCGACGAGCAGCGCGGCAGGCTCTTCGGGCTGTCCGCCTCGGCCGAGAACACCGGCTTCGGGCTCGGCATGCTCGTCAGCGGCGCGCTGCTGGAGACCTTCTCCCCGCTTCAGGTGGTGGCCGCCTTCCACGGACTGGCGATCGTCCTGTGCGCCGGCCTGCTCCTGTGGCTCGTCGCCCGCGGCACCGGACCCACCCGCACCGAGGAGGCGGCGGCCGACCGCGACCGGCCGGCCGTGCCGGAGGGAAGCAACTGATGAGCACGAGCGAACCCGACCCGCGGATGGCCGTCATCGGCATGGCCTTCCGGCTGCCCGGCGCCGGCACGCCCGAGGAGTTATGGCAGGTCGTCCGCGACGGCACGGACTGCATCACACGGTTCACCGACGAGGAACTCGCCGCCGCCGGTGTCCCTGCCGAGGAGTACCGGGCCCCGGACTTCGTCGGCGCCTCCGGAGTACTCGACGACATCGCCGGGTTCGACGCCCAGCACTTCGCGATGACCCCCCGCGAGGCACGGCTCACCGACCCCCAGCAGCGCATGCTCCTGGAATGCGCCCAGCACGCCCTGGAGCACGCCGGCTACCCCGACGAACGGCACGGCGCGCGCGTCGGTGTCTTCGCCAGCACCGGCTACCACCTCTACACCCTCCAGAACTACCTCCTGAACAACGTCCTGCCCAGCCAGGCCGCCACCGACTGGACGGTGGGGATGCAGATCACCGTCGGCAACTACGCCGACTTCACGGCCACCCGGCTCGCCTACCGGCTCGGTCTGACCGGACCCGCCGTCACCGTGCAGACCGGCTGTTCCAGTTCCCTGGTCGGCGTGCAGTCGGCCGCGCAGTCACTGCTCATGGGCGACTGCGACATCGCCCTCGTCGGCGCCACCGCCGTCCATGTGCCGCAAGTCCTCGGCTATCGCTACGTCAAGGGCTCGATCCTGTCCAGGTCCGGCCGGCTGCGGGCCTTCGACGCCGGTGCCGACGGCACCGTGGGCGGCACCGGCGTCCTGGCCGTCGTACTGAAGCGGCTGGCCCGGGCCGTCGCCGACGGCGACACCGTCCACGGGGTCGTGCGCGGCTGGGGCATCGCCAACGACGGGGCGGGCAAGAAGGCGTTCGCCGCGCCGAGCGCCGACGGGCAGCGCGCGGCCGTCCGTCAGGCCCTGCGCCGCGCGGGAGTCGACGCGGACAGCATCGGCTATCTGGAGACCCACGGCACCGGCACCCTCAAGGGCGACCCGATCGAGTTCGACGGCGCGGCCGGCGCCTACCGAGAGGACACCGACCGCACCGGGTACTGCGCCCTCGGCTCGGCAAAGGCCAACATCGGCCACCTCGACGCCGCCTCCGGACTCGCCGGACTCGTCAAGACCCTGCTGGTCCTGCGGCACGGGGTCATCCCGCCCATGGCGAACTTCAGCGAACCCAACCCCGCCCTCGACCTCGAGAACAGCCCCTTCTACATCCCCCGTACCGCCCGGCCCTGGCCCGCGAGCGACCTGCCGCGCCGCGCCGGGCTCACCTCGCTGGGCGTCGGCGGCACCAACGTCCATCTGATCCTGGAGCAGGCCCCCGAGCCGGCGCCCCGGACCGCCGCCGACCCCCCGCCGGACGTGCTGCTGGTCTCCGCGAGCAGCCGGGACGCGCTCACCGACAACGCCCGCGCGTTCCGCGACCACCTGCGCGAGAGCCCCACTCCGCACCTGGCCGACCTCGTCACCACGGCAGCCCTCGGCCGCGTACACGGCCGTCATCGCCTCGCCGTCCGCGGTGGCACCCCGGCGGCTCTCGCCGACGCCCTCGACTCCTGGCTCGCGGGGGCGCCGGCAGCGGCCGTGACCACCGGGACCGCGCCCGGGGAGGGCCACGCGCGCGTGGCGTTCCAGTTCACCGGGCAGGGCAGCCACTACCCGGGCATGGCCGACGACCTCTACGCGCGTTTCCCTGCCGTACGCGAGGTGCTCGACACCTGCGAGCAGCACTACAAGGAGCTCACCGGCGACTCACTGCTCACCGCGCTGCGCACGTCCGACCCGCCGGCCGGGGTGCCCCGGGAGGAGGGCCCGCTCGGGGACACGGACACCGCCCAGCCCGCGCTGTTCGCCCTCCAGTGCGCCCTCGTCCGGCTGTGGCGCGACCTCGGTGTGGAGCCGTACGCCGTGTCCGGGCACAGCGTCGGAGAGTACGCCGCGCTGTACGCCGCCGGAGCGCTGTCGCTGGAGGACGGCCTACGCCTCACCGCAGCACGCGGCACCCTGATGCAGCAGCGCTGCGCGCCGGGCGCGATGGTCGCGGCACCGCTCGACCGGGAGGCCGCCCTCGCCCTGGCCGCCGAGGTGCCCGGCCTGGAGACGGCCGTGACCAACGGGGAGCGCGCCCAGGTGCTCGCCGGCCCCGTCCCGGCAGTGGAGCGGGCCGGTGTCCTGCTCGACCGGCGCGGCACGCCGGGGCGGCGGCTGCCGGTGACACGCGCCTTCCACACCGCCCTGATGGAACCGATGCTGGAGGAGTTCCGCAAGATCCTCGACGACGTGGACTTCCGGCCCGTGCGCATCCCGGTCGTGAGCGCGCTGGACGGCGCGACCCACCCGCCCGGCTGGATCCCGGACACCGGCCATCTGGTGCGGCACACGCGGGAGGCCGTCCGCTACGACGAGGCGCTGCGCGGCATCGGCGAACAGCGGCCCGACGTACTGCTGGAGATCGGACCGCACACCACCCTCAGCGCGCTGGCCCGCCGGTCGTTGCCCGCCGTACGAGCACTGCCGTCGCTGCGGCGCGGCACGGGTCTCGGGGCCCTGTGGGGTGCGGCGGCGGGGCTGCACTGCGCCGGGGCGGACGTCGGCTGGCGGGTGCTGCTGGCCGGGAGCGGGGGCAGGCGCATCCCGCTGCCCGGCTACCGGTTCCAGCACAAGGACCACTGGATCGGGCCGCAGTCGGCGGCTTTGAGCACGGGAACATCAGCGAGAAAGGGAACCGAAGTGGTGCAGCAAGAGGCAGCGGTCGCACGGGTACTCCACAGCATCGTCGAGGCCACAGCCCGGCATCTCGGGGAGCATCCGTCCGCCATCGCCGGCGACGCCTCCTTCTTCGACCTCGGCGCCGACTCGCTCCAGATGATCAGCGTGCTGCGGGAGCTGGAGCAGGAGCACCGGGTCAAGGTGACGATGCGGGAGCTGTTCGAGGAGACGGGCACCCCGCTGCGGCTCGCGGAGTTCATCGCGGCCCGCCTGCCGGACACCGGGCCGCCGTCCGCAGGCCCCGCGATGTCCCCTGCGCCCGGCCCGGCACAACCCCCGGCGGCTCCGGAACCGTTGCCGCACGCCCCTGCGCCTGCCCCTGCCCCTGCCCCTGCTCCTGCGCCCGCGGCAGCGCCCGCCCCCACTCCGGCGTCCATACCCGCCCCCGCGTCGCCCGGCCCCGCCGTGCCCCCGCCGGCTCCCGAGTACGCGACCCGCGAGGAGCTGGAGGACCTGGCCCGCAAGATCCAGCAGATGTCCCGGATACAGCTCCAGATGATGTCCCAGTTGTCCCAGCTCCTCGCGCTCCAGACCGCCTCGGTGACGGAGCGGCTGAACGGCACGGTGGCCAAGTGACCGCGCTGAACGGCATATCGGACGCGCTGGACCGGGACCTCGCGGCGATGACGGAGCTCTCGCAGCGCATCGCCGAGCAGATGGGCGCGGCAGCCGCGCCGGACCAGGAGCCGCCGCGCGTCCACGGCCCCCGGGTGTCGGTCGAACGGACCTCCGGCATGGTGCGGGACGTCTCCCCGCAGTCCCAGCAGGCGCACCTGGACGACCTCGTACGCCGCTACACCGCCAGGACCCCGACGTCCAAGCGGATCGCGCAGCGCTACCGCCGGGTCCTCGCCGACAGCCGTGCCGTGGTCGGCTTCCGCAGCGGGACGAAGGAGATGCTCTACCCGATCGCGGGCCGCCGGGCGAGCGGGGCGCGCCTGGAGGACATCGACGGCAACGAGTACATCGACATCACGATGGGCTTCGGCGTGCTCCTCTTCGGCCATGAGCCGGACTTCGTCACCGAGGCCGTGCGCGAACACCTCTCCCGTGGCATCCAGCTCGGCCCGCGCAACGTGGAGACCGGCGAGGCGGCGGAACTGCTCGCCGACCTCACCGGATTGGAGCGGGTCGCGTTCGCGAACTCCGGTACGGAGGCCAACTCCGCCGCCATCCGCCTCGCCCGCGCCGCCACCGGCCGCGACAGGATCGTCACCTTCGGCGGCGCCTACCACGGCCACGCCGACAACGTCCTCGGCCGCACCTCCGGCAGCGGCACCGACCAGCTCACCGTGCCCGTCTCCCGAGGCATCCCACAGGCCGCCGTCGCCGATCTGCTGGTCCTCGACTACGGCAGCGACAGCGCCCTGGACACGATCGCCCACCACGCCGACGACATCGCCGCGGTCGTCGTGGAACCGGTGCAGAGCAGACACCCCACGCTGCAACCGGTCGAGTTCATACGCCGGTTGCGGGAACTGA
The DNA here is from genome assembly GCF_043673425.1 of Streptomyces sp. M41. Lineage (NCBI taxonomy): Bacteria > Bacillati > Actinomycetota > Actinomycetes > Kitasatosporales > Streptomycetaceae > Streptomyces > Streptomyces sp. M41. The sequence continues at coordinate 42,005 of NZ_JBIMKE010000009.1, forward strand.
CCCGCCGCCATGGCATCGTGCTGCTCTTCGACGAGATGCTGACCGGCTTCCGCCCCGCCCCGCGCGGCGCGCAGGAGCTGTACGGCGTCACACCGGACCTCGCCACCTACGGCAAGCTCCTCGGCGGCGGCTTCCCCATCGGCGCCATCGCCGGCCGGGCCGACATCATGGACGGCGTCGACGGCGGCCACTGGTCCTACGGCGACGACAGCTACCCGCCCGCCGACACCACCTTCTTCGGCGGTACGTACATCCAGCACCCGGTGTCCATGGTCGCCGCGCGTGCCGTACTGAGCCACCTCAAGGAGCACAGCCCGCGCCTCCAGGAGCGGCTCAACGCGCGCACCGCGGAACTGGCCGCGACGCTCAACGGGTTCTTCGAGGCGGAGGAGTACCCGCTGCGGATGAGTCACTTCGGCTCCCAGTTCCGCTTCGAGCACCGCGCCGACATGGAGCTCTTCTACCACCACCTGATGCTGCGCGGCGTCCATGTCTGGGAGTGGCGGAACTTCTTCCTGTCGACCGCCCACTCCGACGGCGACATCGAGTTCGTGGCGGACGCCGTACGGGACTCGCTGCGCGAGCTGCGGTCGGCCGGGTTCTTCCCGGGCGGCCCGGTCGTGGCACCGCGGCCCGCGCCGGCCGTGACACCGCGACCTGCGCCAGCCGTGACACCGCGACCTGCCCCGGCCGTGGCGTCGCCGCCCGCACCGCCGAAGCCCGCGTCCGTCGCACGGCCGGAGCCCGCCGAAACCAACCCCGCGCCGACCCCCGCCCCCGTGGCCGCCATGGCCTGGAACGCCGCGGCGGTCACCGGATCCCGCACGGCCCCTGCACCGGCCCCCGCCCCCGCGCCGGCGGCGCCACCCGCCCCACGGGCCCCCGACTTCAGCGTCTACTTCTTCGGCGACTACCCCCAGGACCCCTCAGCGTCCCGGCCGGGCCAGTACGAACTGCTCATGGACGTCGCCAGGTTCGCCGACCGGCAGGGCTTTCACGCCCTGTGGATGCCCGAACGCCACTTCCACTCCTTCGGCGGCCTCTTCCCCAACCCGGCGGTGCTCGCCGCCGCGCTGTCCCGGGAGACCGAGCGCATCCGCCTCAACGCCGGCTCCGTCGTCCTGCCCTTGCACGATCCGATCCGGGTCGCCGAGGAGTGGTCGATGGTCGACAACCTCTCCGGCGGGCGCGTCGGCATCGGCATCGCCAGTGGCTGGAGCTCCAAGGACTTCGTCTTCTTCCCCGAGCGGTTCGGCCGGCACAAGGAGCTGATGTACGAACAGCTGCAGGAGGTACGGAAGTTCTGGCGCGGGGACGCCGTGCGCCGCACCGGTGGCGACGGCGAGGCCGAGGTGCGGCTCTTCCCCCGACCGGTGCAAGACGCCCCGCCCCTGTACACGGCGGTGGTCGGCAACCCCGCCTCCTACGAGACGGCCGCCCGCCACGACCTGGGCATCGTCACCAACCTGATGACCCAGACCGTCGAACAGCTCCAGGAGAACATCGCCCGCTACCGCGCCACCCGGGCCCGGCACGGCCTCGACCCGGATGCCGGACGGGTCGCCGTCCTGCTGCACACCTACCTCGCCGACGACCACGAAACCGCGCGCACCGAGGCGTACGAGCCGCTGTCCCGCTACATGCGCGCCTCGCTGTCCCTGTTCAGCGGTGTCACCAACAGCCTCGGCCACAGCGTCGACCTGGCCGACCTGAGCGAGGACGACCTGGAGACCGTGTTCCGGCGCGCGTACGGGCGCTACTGCGACCAGCGCGCCCTGATCGGGACGGTGGACAGCGTCCGCCCGGTGGTGGACGCGGTGACCGCGGCGGGCGCCGACGAGATCGTCGCGCTGGTGGACTTCGGTGTCGCGCCGGGCGAGCTGCGCTCGGGCCTGCCACGTCTCGACGCGCTGCGCCGACTGTACCGTCGGCCGTCGGCCACCGAACGCGCCCCCGCTGACGCGCCCTTGTCACCCGGTCAGGAACGGATCTGGTTCCTGGAGCGTCTGCTGCCGGGACGCACCGCCTACAACGAGGTCAAGGCGATCCGCCTCGACGGCCCCCTCGACACACCCGCACTGCACGCCGCGGTGCGGGGCCTCGTCGCCCGGCACGAGGGGCTGCGCACCGTCTTCCGGGAGACCGGCGGCGAACCCCGGCAGGTGGTGCAGGCGGCTGCCGAGCCGGACTTCGAGGTCGTCGACGCCACCGGCAGCCCTCGAAGCACCCTCCAGGACGTCCTGTCGGCCGAGAGCGCCCGCCGCTTCGACCTGGCCGACGGCCCCCTGTTCGTCACCCGGCTGGTCAGGCTCGCCGAGGCGGAGCACGTCCTCGTGCTGTCCCTGCACCACATCGTGGTCGACGCGGCCTCCGCCACCGTCCTCGCCCGTGACCTGTCCGCCCTCTACCGCGCCGAACGCGACGGCACCGCCCCCGGCCTCCCGGACCTCACCTGGAGCTACGCCGACCACGCACGGGAACGGGCGGCGTCCGCGCACAGCGACCAGGCCCAGGAGGACGTGGCGTACTGGCGCCGCACCCTCGGCGGCGACCTGCCCGTCCTCGCCCTGCCGGCCGACCGGCCGCGCCCGGCGACGATGACCTCCAACGGCCGCGCGGTCTTCCACACCCTGGACCCGGAACTCTCCGACCGCCTGCGCGAGTTGAGCCGCACCCGCCGCAGCACCCTCTTCATGACCCTGCTCGCCGGGTACGCGGCGATGCTGCACCGGGTCACCGGACAGACGGACATCGTCGTCGGCACCCCGATCTCGGACCGGCCCGCACAGGCCGAGCAGCTGCTCGGGTTCTTCGTGAACACCCTCGCCCTGCGCGTCGACCTCTCCGGCGACCCGGCGTTCGAGACCCTGCTGGAACGAGTGCGCACGGTCGCCCTCGACGCCTACGACCACGCGCACGTCCCCTTCGAGACGGTCGTGCGCGAGCTCGCCCCGGCGCGGGCGGCCGACCGGACGCCGGTCTTCCAGACGTTCGCCGAGTTCCAGCGGACCGAGCCGTTCCGCTTCGACCTGCCCGGCATCGAGGCCACACCGCTGGACGCCGGCCCGGACAAGTCCCTGACGGATCTCACCGTCTACTTCACCGACCAGCCGCAGGGCATCCGCTGTCATCTGGAGTACAACACCGACCTGTTCGACCCGGACACCGTCGACCGGTTCTTCGTCACCTTCCGGGACCTGCTCGCCGCGGCCGTCGACACCCCCGGGACCCCGCTCTCCCGGCTCGCCCGCGAAGCCGACGGCCCGGCCGCCCTCGCCACCGCTACCGCCGGGGGTACGGGCGTACCGCCGTCCACGCAGCACGGCCCGTCCAGCCCGCGCACGGCCACCGGCGTCCACGAACTCGTCGCACGGCACGTGGCCGCCGTGCCGGACAACACGGCCGTGATCAGCGGAACCAGCCGGCTGACCTACCGCGAACTGGACGACCGCGCCGAACGGCTGGCCGGCGCCCTACGGGAACGCGGTACCTGCGCCGGCGGCGCCGGTGCCGAACTGGTCGCCCTGTGGCTGCCCCGCTCCACCGACCTCGTCGTCGCCATGCTCGCCGCGCTCAAGGCGGGCCGCGCCTATGTGCCGCTGGACCCCTCCCTCGGCCGGGCGCGGGCCGAGCAGATCATCGCCGAGTGCGGCGCGCGGACCCTGGTGTCGGACCAGGCCGGGGCAGCCGCCCTGAAGCTGCCTGCCGGCGTGAACGTCGTACCGCCGGAAGCGGCCCCCCAGCATGCGCCGCGTCCGCGCGCCGCGTCGGAAGCCGGCGACCAGGCCCCGTGCTGCGTCCTCTACACCTCCGGCAGCACCGGCACGCCCAAGGGCGTCGTCCTCGCGCAGCGCGGTGTCGTCGACCTGTGCGCATGGCAGCACCGGCGGTTCGCGTTCACCTCGGCCGACCGCAGTGCCGTCGTGTGCAGCCAGAGCTTCGACGCCTCGGTCCTGGAGATCTGGCCGGCGCTGACCGCGGGCGCGTCCATCACCATCGCCGGCGAGGAGCTGCGCCGGGACCCCCTCGCCCTCGCCCGGTGGTACGCCGAACAGGGCGTGACCTTCTCCATCCTCCCCACCGCCCTGGGCGAACAGTTCCTGCGGCTGCCCGCCGGTGACCAGCCGCCGCTGCGCCATCTGCTGCTGGGCGGTGACGTGCTGCGCACCCGGCCGCGTCCCGAGGCGCCGTACGAGACGGTGAATGTGTACGGGCCGACCGAGGTCACGGTGCTGTGCACGGCGCAGACCGTGACCCCGCAGGACGCGGACCCGGCCCGTCCCATCGCGATCGGGCGCCCGGTCGACAACGTGACGCTGAGCGTGCTCGACGCCTCCGGCGGCCCGGTGCCCGCCGGTGAGACGGGGGAGTTGTACGTCGGCGGCCCGGGTGTGGCCCTCGGCTATCTGCACCGCCCCGACCTCACGGCCGAACGCTTCCTGCCGGACCCGGAGGGCGGGCCGGATGCCCGCAGGTACCGCACCGGCGATCTGGTGCGCCGACGTGCCGACGGAACGCTGGAGTTCTGCGGCAGGGCCGACGACCAGGTGAAGGTCCGGGGCTTCCGGGTCGAGCCGGAGGAGGTCTCCCGGGTGCTCAACGCCCTGGACGGCGTCCGCGAAGCGGCCGTACTGGCCCGCCGCAACGACCGGGGCGAGGCGTATCTCGCGGCCTACGCCGTCCCCGCCGACCCCATCGGCTCGGTGGCCGACGACCGGCAGGCCCTCGCCGACCTCCTGGCCGAGGCACTGGCGACCCGCCTCCCGGAGTACCTCGTGCCGCGCGCCTGGCGGATCCTGCCCGCCCTGCCCATGACGGGCAACGGCAAGCTGGACCGATCCGCCCTGCCGGCGCCCGACCTCGTCTCCACGGCACCGAGCCGGCCGCCGGGCGACACCGGCGACGCGTCCGCCGCCGGTCACCGCACGCACGTCGAACGACGCGTACGGGAGCTGTGGGCGGCGGAGTTCGGCATCGATGCCGCCGGCATCGCGGCCGACGCCTCCTTCTTCGACCTGGGCGGCCACTCGATCACCGCGATGCGGCTGGTGAACCGGGTCCGGGAGGAGTTCGGCGCCGAGTATCCGATGCTCAGCTTCTACGAGGAGCCGACGCTGAGCGCCATGACCGCACAACTGGCAGGCGGGGCGGGCGAGATGGCCACGGACCTGCCCTGCGAGGCCGACGACCGGGCGCCCGGCACCGTGGAGCGCCGGGCCCCCGCGACCGTGCAGCAGGCCCGCTTCGCCACCGTGCACGCCGACCACCTCCTCCCGCAGGTCTTCAACGTCGCCCTGCGCCTCACCCTCTCCGGCGACCTGGACGTGAGCGCCCTGCGCACCGCGCTGACCCGCCTGGTCGAGCGGCACGAAGGGCTGCGGACCCGACTCGCCCGCAGCGGGGACGGCTGGGAGCAGCACATCCTGCGGCCCAGCCCCGTCGAGCTGCCGGTCGAGGACCTCACCGCGCACCCGGAGGCGGACCGGCGGACCATCCTGGAACGGGTCTGCACCGAGGCCGCCGAAACACCGCTCGACCCCACCGACCGGACCCCCCTGGCGGTGCGTCTGCTGCGCACGGGCGAGAGCACCTGGGTCCTGCTCCTCGTTCTGCACCACTCCGCCTGCGACGGCTGGTCCGTCAGCCTGCTGCTGAAGGAGCTGGCCGCGCTGTACGGCTCCGCCGCGACCGGCGCACCAGCCACCCTGCCGCCCGTGGAGTGCCAGCCCGAGGCGTACGCGCGATGGCAGCTGGCACAGGCCGACGAGGCCGCCGACGAACAGAAACTGCGGTTCTGGCTGCGCGAACTCGACGGCGTGCCGTTCACCGTCGATCTGCCCCTGGACCGGCCGCGCCCGACGAGCGCGAGCGGCCGGGGCGGCGCCGTGATGTTCACCGTTCCGGCCGACGTGCGCGCGGCCGTCGAGCGACTGGCGCGCCGGCGGGGCACCACGCCCTTCGTGGTCACGGCGGCGGCCCTGGGCCGGATGCTGGCGCAGAAGTCCGGTCAGTCCGACGTGGTGTTCAACATCTCGTACGCCAACCGTGAGCGCCGCGCGTTCGAGTCCCTGCTGGCCTGCACGGTCGCCGGCTTCGCGCTCCCGGTGCGGGACGGAGCGGCCGGTTCCTTCACCGCCCTGACGGACCGGGTCGCCCGTACGACCGTGGAGTGCATGGACCGGGCCATGCCGGTACGCCGGATCGCGCCCGCCTTCCGCGAACGCAAGGGCGTCGAGGTGCCCGACCGGCTGGACGTGGGCTTCGCCTACCAGAGCTCCCTGGACGCGGAGGTCCGACTGCCCGGGCTGGTGACGGCCGTCGAGGACCTCGCCCCGGCCGCGGCCCGCACCGAGCTCACCTTCGGGCTCGTCCCGGCCGGGGACGAACTCAAGGGATTCGTGGAGTACTCGGCAGATCTGTGGGACCGCTCCACGATCGAGGGCTGGACCCGCGACTACGTCGCCCTCCTGCGTGCGGAGGCCGACCGGGCCCTCGGGGACTGACCTTCGCCCGCCACCACCGCCCCGCCGGACGCCGCTCGCGGGCTCCGCGCGGGGCGGTGCCGTGCGCTCATGCGGCGCTGCTGCTGCGCGGCATCCCGTGCCGGCAGGTCACGTCGTGCTCACTGCCGAGGCTCGTCCACCACCGCTCGCAGCACGCCGAGTCCAGCTCCGCCCGCACGATCGCCTCGGCGGCGTCGTCACCCCGCCTCGCCCGCGCCACCAACTCCAGCAGCCACCGCCGCTGATCGGCGATCACCGTCTCCCGTACGACCGCGATGACGGGTACGACACTGGCGGCGGCGAACAGGCACGCGGCCCACAGGGGACCGAACCGGAATGTGAGGACCGAGGTCCAGGCGAGTCCCGCGCTCGTGGCGACATAGAGGGCACAGAGGAGGCGGCTGGAGCAGTTCATGGGCGTACACCGTCCTTGGGGCGGATCGACACACCTTGTCCAACTGCTAACGACCCGGGGGGACTCGGGTGATTCATCCCACCGTGACCGATGGGGAAGGTCCGCGGTCCGCCGGTTACGTCCGGGTGGCCGGCGAGTCCTTCCCCCGGAACGCGGAGCGATAGGCGTGCGGGGTGGTGCCGACCACCCGGCGGAAACGCTCACGGAACGCCGTCGGCGAGCCGAACCCGGCCTGCCGTGCGACCCGTTCGATCGCATGGTCGCTGTTCTCCAGCAGATACTGGGCCCGTCGCACCCGCGTCCGCAGCAGCCACTGAAGCGGAGTGGTGCCGGTCTGCTCACGGAACCGGCGGCTGAGGGTGCGCTCGCTCATTCCCGCGCGCCGCGCCATCTGCTCGAGCGTGATCTCCCGGGCCAGATTGTCCTCCACCCACTCCAGCAGGGGTTCGAGCGCCGAGCCACGCGGCACGGGTGGCTGCTCGTGCACGATGAACTGCGCCTGCCCGCCCTCCCGTTCCAGCGGTACGACCGACATGCGCGCGGTGTGCGCGGCGACGGCCGATCCCAGGTCCCGCCGGATCATGTGCAGGCACATGTCGAGTCCCGCGGCGGCACCGGCGGAGGTGAGGATCCGGCCGTTGTCGACGTACAGCACGTCCGGCTGCACATCGACCTGAGGGAAGCGCCGGGCCAGCTCGTCGGTGGCCATCCAGTGGGTGGTGGCGGGCAGCCCGTCCAGCAGACCCGCCTCGGCCAGGACGAAGGCGCCCACGCACACCGAGGCGATCCGGGTCCCGGACGCCGCCGCCTGCCGCAGGGCCGCCAGCACGCGTGGGGAGGGCGGCCCGGTCCCGTCGCAGCCGGGCACGATGACCGTGTCCGCGTCCGTCAGTCCGTCGAGCCCTCGCTCGATCCGCAGGCCGAAGCCCTCCGTGGACACCTCCGGCGACTCGGCGCACAGCCGGACCCGGTAGGGGCGGCGGCCGTCCGGCAACCGTGTCCAGCTGAACATCTGGAAGGGCGCCGCCATGTCGAACGGCACCACGTCGTCGAGAACCAGGATCGCCACGGTGTGCATGAGCGCCACCTTAGGCGGATTCCCGCCGGCAGAAGAAGGCCAGGTCAGCAAGGTGACGGATGGCACGGGGCCTGGACGGCGGGTTGGCGGGAATCCGTTGCAGGCTGTCGTTTCAGCCCCTGTTCCTCCGGTCCCGGTGATCCCTAACGTGGGGCGGGCCGCCCCGCAGCCGAGCCGCGCGGGGCACTCACGCCCACGCCGACACGGAGACCGACAGCACCCGATGACCAAGATCCTGCTCATTCTTCACGTCCTGGCCGCCATCGTCGCCGTGGGCCCCGTCACCGTCGCGGCCAGCATGTTCCCGCCGGCGGCGCGCCGGGTCCCGGCGACCGACGGGGCGGTGGCGGTGGGCACCGTCCGGCTCCTGCACCGCATCTGCCGCGTCTACGCCGGCATCGGGGCGGCGGTCCCCGTACTCGGCCTGGCCACCGCCCTGGCGATGGGCGTGCTCGGCAGCGGCTGGCTCATCGTGTCCATCGCACTGACGGCCGCCGCCGCGGGAATCCTGGTCGCCTTCGTCCTGCCCCGCCAGGAGGAACTCCTCGACCAGCTGGAGGCCGAGCGGCCGGTCGAGCGCTCCGCGACGATGCAACTCGCCATGTCCACCGGCGTCTTCAACCTGCTGTGGGCCACCGTCACCATCTTGATGATCGTCCGGCCGGGCTCGACGACGAGCGCCTGACCAGGGGAGAAGTGCACGGGCCACGGTGCCGGGCCGGCGCCGTGGTGCTCGGTGCCCGTACGTCAAGCGCTCTGGCAGAATTCGTACTTCAGTGTGCGTCGGCGCCTAGACTCGACTGCCGTGCCCCTCTGTGCAGGGGGTGACGACATGAAAGGCGCGTTGACGGGTGTTCCAGGATTCCCCCATTTACGACCGGCTCATCGCGGAGCGCGGCGACATCCCCACCCAGGTGCGCAGGGAGGCCGAGCGCGTCAGCAGGGAAATCGAGTTCGCCATGCAGCCGTTGCTCCAGTCGTCGGCGCTCCAGGCGCCGCCGCCGGCCCGCCCGGCGCCGCCCGCCCCGACCTGGCAGCGCACCGCGCTGCCGCCCGGCCCGCCGTCGCTCTGAGCCCGACGCGCCGCCCCGTCAGAGCGCCTTCACGCTCGCCCCGTTGACCTGCGGCTGTGGTCCTGCGGCGGGGCGGGCGAGCCACTCGGCGATGGTCCGGGCGATGGGCTGACCGGTGTCCGCCTCCACGAACCCGAACTGCCCCGACTGGTTGCACTCCAGGAACCACCACGTGCCGTCGGCGTCCTCCACGAAGTCGAAGGCGCCGTAGGCCAGTTCGGCGTCCCGCAGATACGCCGCCACGGCCTCGGCGACCCGTGGCGGGACCTCCACGGGTTCCCAGGGGGCCTCGGACTCGGCGAAGCGGACGTCCACCTCGCCGTCGGCGTCGGCCGGCTTGCGCGCGGCCAGCAGTCGCTCGCCCACGGCGGTGAGCCTGATGTCGGCCCGCTTGGCGACGCGGCGTTGCAGCAGGGTGGGGCCGAACGCGACGGCGGAGAAGTCCGTGTCCGGGGCGACCCTGCTCGTGGGCACCGCCCTCGGCGGATCCTGGGGATGTGTCCCGGACACCGGCTTGACCACCAGATCCGGATACCGCTCGGCGAACTCACGGGCGGCCTGCGGGAACGACGTGATGAGCGTGGCCGGCACGGGCAGACCGCAGCGCTGGGCCAGCCGCAACTGCCAGGGCTTGTACCGTGCCCGGCGGGCGGCGTCGGGGTGGTTCATCCAGCGGGCGTCACAGCCGCGCAGCATGCCGTAGAGCGCCTGGCCGGCCTCCTCGGCCAGCCAGGGGGAGGGCGTGGCCGCGTGCGCCGCGGCGGTGCCGGGCCGGCGCAGCCAGACCGACCGCAGCCCGCCGATGCCCACCAGGCGGCCGGCGGCGGAAAGATGGCCGCGGAAGGCACCGTGCACATACTCGCCCGACAGGGCGACCCCACCGGTCAGGTCGGCGGGATCGAGCCGGACCACGGGGACGCCGGACGCGTGCAGATGCACGACCACCATGTCCGCGGTCACGTCCTCTTCGTTGGTCAGAATCAAGACCGTCATCGTCGCCGGCCTGTGTTCAGTCGTCGAAGTGTGTCTTCGAGCCGGCCGTGGACGTAGTGGTCCCCAACTCGCGCATCAGGGCGAGATCGCAGGCGGCTATCCGCCCGTCTCGGAGCACGTTCAACTGCAGACCGGAGTCGTACACGTACGCGGCAGTGACCTCCAACTGCGCTGCCGGCCGTGCATAGTTGAGCGCGAACGGTTGCATCGTCTCTCCCTCACAGGTGGTGCTCCGATCGAGCTTCGGTCACCCCGCGGCGCCCCTCGGTTCGCCGACGCCCCTTGGTTTCCACTTACTTATACGAATCGAACGAGTGATTGGTTTCCTTACTTTCTGTAACCAACGGGGCCGACCGCCCGGATTCGGGAGAGCGGCGCAGGGTGCGCAGAGCCAGCAGGAGTACGCCGATGTCGTCCAGATACACCGGGTCGGGCACCAGATCGGTGGGCAGCACGAAGTAGAGGAGAGCGCCCCAGAAGACCCACCGCGGCCCGGTGGGCAGTCCGGCACGGCGCAGCAGACGCCGCGTGCGCACGAGCCGCACCAGCACGCCGACGGCCACGGCCAGCAGAACGACCGCGACGGTCACAGAGACGAAGATCACAGTGGTGGTCGACTCCATGGAGCCTCCTCCTGCCGGGGTGCGCACCACGCGCACTGCTCAGTCGGATTCCCCTCTTCGCCGTGCGCATTGCATGACGGCGGTCACCAGGCACCCGCCATCACTCGTCAGGACGAAAGACGCGTGAAACCACCCGGCCACCTGCCTGGGCGGGCGCGCGGGCCGTCCAGCCGCGTACCGAAGGGAACCCGCCCGACGCCGTACGCGGCGCGGACGAGCCCTGCGCAGCCGCCGTACGCATCCCGGCCGAACGGGCCGACGGGCCGACTGCGGTGCCCCCCCGGCCCCCGCTAGCGGTCCGAGGCCGTCTGCGCCTGCTCCTGGACCGCTTCCGGCCGCTCCTCGGCGCTTTTGCCGTCCTCGCTGTCCTTGCTGTTCTGCGCGTCGTCCTGCGCGTCGGTCTTCGTGTCGAGGGTGGCCCGGCGGGCCCAAGTGGAGCCCTTGAGGCGTTCGAAGGTCCGGGTCAGCTGCTGGAGGGGGGTGGGCGCCGGGTCGGCGGACGGCTCCGGCCGCGGCGCGGGTACGGCGTCGGCGGACTCCCGGTACGCGGCCAGCGCGGCGTGCGCCTGCTCGGCGGCCTCCCGGTACAGGTCGCGTGACTTCGTCATCGCCTCGAGCGCCTCGGCGTACATCGTCACCAGCTTGCGCTCGCGCTCCAGTTCCTCCTCGAGCGTCAGCAGCCCCCACTCCTCGCGCAGCGCGGTGAGGGCGTCCTCGGCGCCGTCCCGCAGCGGGCGCGGCAGCGCGGCGAACCGCGTCACGGCATGGATCAGCTCGGCCGGCTCCGAGCCGTCCAGGAACACGCTGCGTACGGCGAAGTCCTCCGGGTCGTACGCGGACGCCGCCGCGGCCCCGGGCAGGACCACGGCGCCACCGCGCGGCACCTCGACGCCGAAGTCGCGCAGGGCCCAGTTCACGACGCGCAGCTGGCTGGGCGCCGCCCGGTGCTCGACCACCCGGTGGCGCAGGCTCGGCGGCAGCATCCCGGCCAGCGGCAGGCGGCCCCGCTGGTCGGTGGACATGGCCTCGTGGACGACGACATGGATGCTCCAGCCGTCACGCGCGGCGTCGCGCAGCATGCGCCGTACGACCTTGTCGTCCGCGGGTAGCGGGTTGATGTCCGTCAGGCGCAGACCGGTGACGGCGTCGTGGTCCCAGGTGGCGTCCGGTTCCTCGGGCCAGAACAGGGCGGCGGGCGAGGGCCACCGCGGGTCCCAGGGGGCTTCCGCCTCGGCGACCAGCAGCCACTCCTGCCCGATGTCGGGGCCGCGTTCGACGCTCAGGCGGGCTCGCACGGTCACACTCCCGGCGACCCGCCATCTGGCCTCGAAGATCCACTCCAGGGCGCCCTCGGTCCCGGGCACCTCGTGGAAGTCGTCTATGACCCCGTCGTCCTTGTGCTGCCGCAGGCTGCGCCGGAGAACGTCCTGCGCGGCGGATCCGAGGTGGCGGCCACGAGCCGACCACACCGAGGGCGGGGCTGTGGGGCGGGCGCTGGAGGAGCTGGGCATGGGTCCATCTGTGGGCGGGGGTACGGGTGCCTACCAGTATCGCCGCCGCGGGCGGGTGTCGATCAAGCGGGGTCCGCACACGGGGTGTGCGTGATCCGCACAGTTCGAGGGCCGCTCACTCGTGGTGGGCACCAGGCCGCATGGTGACAATGACCCGGTGAGCAGGACCCGCCCACCATCCGCATCGGGGCGGGTCCTGCTCCTGCCGCTGCTACCGCGCTGCCCTGCTCAGTTGTGGTACGTGATGTAGCCGTTGCGGTCCGGGTCGGATCCGCTCCTCGTGTAGGAGTGCGAATCGGCCCCGGCGCCCGAGGGCTTGTGCAGGTAGATCGAGTCCTTGTCGTTGTTCCACATGAAGTTGCAGTTGTCGCGGTACACGACGTTGCCCGCGTCGGAGTCGGAGCCGTTGCCGCCCCGGAGCTTCACGTAGTCACCGGGCTGGAGGTAGTGGTTCGCGGTGAAGGCGAAGCGGTTGCCGGCCTTGTCCTTCACCACGTAGCCCTTGAGGTTGACCGTGGTACCGGACGAGTAGTTCTTGATCGTCAGGTACTCGTCATCGGTGTTGCCGGTGGAACAGCTGTTGGAGTCGCTGCCGGGGGCGTCGTACTGGATGCCGCGGATCTTGAGCGCGGACGAGTACTCGGTGGCCTGGGCCGGGACGGCGGAGAGCGCGGCCAGCGTACCGGCGGCGACGACACTTGTGGCGATGGTGCGTATGCGCATGGAGAAATATCCCCCCTGTGTGGAGCTTCCGTGAAGATCAGGAGTGTATACATGGGCTGCCGGTGTCATGTGAAGTTCACCGAAATGTGGGACGGATGCACCACGGCCGGGTATGGACGCGAAAAGACCGGGAGGGCCAGGGGTTCACCCCCCTGGCCCTCCCGGCCCTCGTCGGTGTGTGTCGCTTTGTTAGGCGCCGCTCTCCCGGAGCATGTCCTCGCGCTCGACCAGCTTCACGCGCTCGCGGCCCTGCGGCTCGCCCAGGGCCTTCTCGGCGGCGTCCAGCTTGTACCAGCCCTCCCAGGTGGTGAACCGGACCTCGCGCTCGGCGAGGAACGCGTCCACGGCCTCCGGCTCCGGTGAACCCGGCGTCTGCAGACGCCCGTTGGCGAAGTCGTCCAGGAGGTTCGACACCGTCTCGTTGGCGTCGCCCTTGGTGTGACCGATCAGGCCCACCGGGCCGCGCCGGATCCAGCCGGTGACGTACATCGACTGAAGGTGCTCACCGGACTCCTGGACGACCCGGCCGCCCTCGTCGGGGACGGTGCCCGTCTCGATGTCCCAGGGCAGCTTGGGGAGTTTGTCGGAGAGGTAGCCGACCGCGCGGTAGATCGCGGAGACGTCCCAGTCCTTGAACTCGCCGGTGCCCTTGACGTTGCCCGTGCCGTCGAGGGCGGTGCGCTCGGTGCGCAGGCCGACGACCTTGCCGTCCTCGCCGAGGATCTCCGAGGGCGACTCGAAGAAGTGCAGGAACAGCTTGTGCGGGCGGTCGCCGACGTCGCGGATCGCCCAGTTCTCCAGGGTCTTGGCGACCATGTCGGCCTGCTTGTTGCCGCGCCGGGTCTCGATCGAGCCCGCGTCGTAGTCGATGTCCTCGGGGTCGACGATGACCTCGATGGTGGGGGAGTGGTCCAGCTCCCGCAGCTCCATCGGGGAGAACTTCGCCTGCGCCGGGCCGCGGCGGCCGAACACGTGGATCTCCACGGCCTTGTTGGCCTTCAGGCCGTCGTACACGTTCGGCGGGACCTCCGTCGGCAGCAGCTCGTCCGCCGTCTTGGCGAGGATGCGTGCCACGTCGAGGGCGACGTTGCCGACGCCGAGCACCGCGACCTTCTCGGCCTCGAGCGGCCAGGTGCGCGGCACGTCCGGGTGGCCGTCGTACCAGGAGACGAAGTCCGCGGCGCCGTACGAGCCGTCGAGCTCGATGCCAGGTATCGGCAGCGCCCGGTCGGCCGTCGCGCCGGTGGAGAAGACGACGGCGTCGTAGAACGCGCGCAGGTCGTCCAGGTTGATGTCCGTCGGGTAGTCGACGTTGCCGAAGAGGCGGATCTGAGGCTTGTCCAGCACCTGGTGGAGGGCCGTGATGATGCCCTTGATGCGGGGGTGGTCCGGGGCGACGCCGTACCGGATCAGCCCGAACGGCGCCGGCATGCGCTCGAAGAGGTCGATGGACACACCGGGATCGGCGGCCACGTCGGACTTGAGCAGGGCGTCGGCGGCGTAGATCCCGGCCGGACCGGCTCCGACGATGGCTACCCGCAGGGGGCGGGGCATGATCAGGTTCCCTTCGAGCGGTGATGGAACGACTCGACGGGAAGCCTAAACTAAGGCAAGCCTAAGTCGGTACGCGGGTCCGGTCTATGGGCCCATAAGGCGCTTTTATGAGTGAGCGGAGCGCTCGCTCGTGCCCCGGCGCCCCGCCAGGAGTGGGGCACCGGGCGGGGCTTCGGCCGGCGCCCGCGCCCGCTACAGCAGGGTCTGCTCCGCCCAGATCACCTTGCCCGCGGGCAGGTAGCGCGTGCCCCAGCGCTCGGCGAGCTGCGCGACCAGGAACAGTCCGCGCCCGCCCTCGTCCGTCATGGTCGCGTACCGCAGATGCGGCGAGGTGCTGCTGCTGTCGAAGACCTCGCAGATCAGCGAGCGGTCGCGCAGCATGCGCACCCTGATCGCGTCACCGCCGTAGCGGATCGCGTTGGTGACCAGCTCGCTCAGGATCAGTTCCGTGGTGAAGGACAGCTCCTCCAGCTCCCAGCGCTGGAGCGTGCGGGTCACGGCGGAGCGCACCTGGGCGACGGCCGCCGGGTCGGACGGCACCTCCCACTCGGCCACCAGGTCGGGCCCGAGCGCCCGGGTACGTGCCACGATCAGCGCGATGTCGTCGCTCGACCGGGTCGGCAGCCGGGCCTCCAGCACGGCCTGGCACGTCTCCTCCGGTGACCGCCCGGCCCCGGCCAGCGCGGCGCGCAGCAGCTCCAGACCCTCGTCGATGTCCCGGCCGCGATCCTCCACGAGCCCGTCCGTGTAGAGCACGAGCCGGCTGTCCTGCGCCAGCTCCAGCTCGGCCGTCTCGAACGGCAGCCCGCCCAGGCCCAGCGGGGGACCCGCGGGCACCTCCGGGAACTCCACCTCGCCGTCCGGCTTGATGAGCGCCGGCGGCGGATGGCCGGCGCGGGCGATCGTGCACCGCTGGGAGACCGGGTCGTAGACCGCGTACAGACAGGTCGCGCCGGTCACCGGAGCGCTGTCGCCGGTCTCGGTCTCGTCCTGGTCGATCCGGGCCACCAGCTCGTCCAGCAGGGCGAGCAGCTCGTCGGGCGGCAGATCCAGTGCGGAGAAGTTGTGCACGGCGGTGCGCAGCCGACCCATCGTGGCCGCCGCGTGCAGCCCGTGCCCGACCACGTCCCCGACGACCAGTGCGACCCGGGCCCCGGACAACGGCAGCACATCGAACCAGTCACCGCCCACCCCGGCCTGCGCCGGCAGATAGCGGTAGGCGATGTCCAGGGCGTTCTGCTCGGGCAGGCTGCGCGGCAGCAGACTGCGCTGGAGAGTCACCGCCATGCTGTGCTCGCGGGTGTACCGGCGGGCGTTGTCGATGGACACCGCGGCCCGGGCGACCAGCTCCTCGGCGAGCGCGACCTCGTCGGACTCGAACGGCTCGCCCTTCTGCGACCGCCAGAAACTCACCACGCCCAGCACCTGCGACCCGGCCCGCAGCGGCGCGGCGATCAGCGAGTGGATGCCGAACTGGACCACCTGCGCCGACCGCTCCAGGTCCTGGGCCTGCCAGCCCGGCGCCTCGGCCAGCCGCGGCTCGATGACCGCCTGCCCGCCGCGCAGCGCGCGGGACTGCGGAGAGGAGTCGACCAGCCGGATCTGCTGGCCCACCGGGTACAGCGGCGCGTCCTTGCGGACCCCGCTGGACGCCGTGCGCCGCAGCCGGGTCACCGACTCCGGCTGCCCGCCCGCGAGGACCGCGTCGAACAGGTCGACGGTGGCGTAGTCCGCGAAGCGCGGTACCGCCAGCTCCGCCAGTTCCTCCGCGGTACGGGTGACGTCCAGGCTGGTGCCGATGCCGACACCGGCGTCGTACAGCATGTTCAGCCGTTCGCGGGCCTCCTCGGCGCGGCCGGACAGGGCCCGCAGTTCCGTGGAGTCGCGCAGGGTGGCGACGCTGCCGGTCCGGCGGCCCCGCAGATGGGTGGGGCGCTGGTTGACCGCCAGCAGCCGGTCCTTGACGAGGTGCACCTCGTCCGTGGCCGTCCGGCCGGAGTCCAGCAGTTCGGCGGTGTCGGGGGCCAGGCCGAGGTCCAGGACGGGGCGGCCCTCGGCGTCGTCGGGCAGGTCGAGCAGACGGTGCGCCTCGTCGTTGGCGAGCAGCAGCCGCTGCTCGTCGCCGACGATGATGACGCCCTCCCGGACGGCGTGCAGGACGGCGTCGTGGTGCTCGTACATCCGGGTCATCTCGTCCGGGCCCAGGCCGTGCGTCTGCCGCAGCAGGCGCCTGCTGACCAGGGCGGTGCCGGCGGTGGCCAGGGCGAGCGCCGCCGCCGCGGCGGTCAGCAGCAGCGGCAGCTGCCGGTTGGCGGTGCCGCCCACGGTGGCCTTGGTGACGCCGGCCGACACCAGTCCGACGACCTTGCCGTCGGGGTCCTTGATCGGTACGACCGCTTGCACCAGCGGTCCGATGGTGCCGGTGATCTCCTCGGTGACCACCTTTCCGTTCAGCGCGGGTTCGATGGTGCCGACGAACTGCTTGCCGATGCGGTCCGGCTTGGGGTGGGAGTAGCGGATGCCCTCGGTGTTCATGACGACGATGAAATCCACGCCGGTCGCCTCGCGCGCCGCCTCGGCCCGCGGTTGCAGCACGGCGCTCGGATCCGGGTCGTCCAGCGCCTGGCGGGTGCCGGGCGCGTTCGCGAACGCCTCGGCGACCGCGACCGAACGATTGCGGGCCTCCTGCGTGGTGTCGAACCGCACTTGGAGCACCAGCGCCACGACCGCGGCGACGACCAGCAGCAGCACGATCACGACCTGGAACAGGAAGACCTGCCCAGCGAGGCTGCGCCCGCCCAGCGTCGAGCGCAGCCTCGCGAGCCTGCTGGTGCGGCGTCTCTCGGCGAGCACCCCGCCCGGCAGGGCCCGTTCGGCCACCGAGACATCGCCGTCTGGCGCACGGCGAGCACGCAGACCGCCGGGACGGCGGGCCGACCGGGCCCCGGATCGACCCCATAGTCGGACCATGTGCCCATGTCTACACTGCCGGGCCGCAGGAGGCGAGAGACGCCACAGACCGTGACAGGACCCACCCTCACTCCCACGGCACGATCACACACCGGAGCCATCTGGCCCCGGCAACTCCCGTCCCCGCAACAGGGTTACGACACATGCGGCACCTCCCGGCACACACCGACAGCCGCGTGACCGGGAGCCGTGGGGCGGGGCGAACGAGTGGGCCGACGTCACGCGCGGACGGGCGTGGGGGAGGGGGTGGGGAGGTGTGGGGGAGGGAGTGGGGAGGTGGGGGACGACCCGGATCCCTTCCGGCGTCCCGGCCGGTTGCCCGCGCGCCCGCCGGGCCGGGGCTCACTTCCGGTGCAGGGGGGTCGCGCGGCGGGTCGCGAGGAGGAGGGCGATGTCGTCGGGGCGGTCCGCCGTGTGCCGGGCCTTCGCGGTGAGCCGGTCGGCCACGCTCGCCAGTGAGCGCGCTCCCGCTCGGGCCGCGGGCGAGCCGGCCCTCGCCAGCGCCACCCGCAGCGCGCTGATGCCGTCGTCGATGTCGAAGCCGGGACGCTCCACCAGCCCGTCCGTGTACAGCGCCAGCACCGCACCGGCCTCCATGCGCAGTTCCGCCACCGGGTACTGCGCCTGCGGATCCACGCCCAGCACCACTCCGCCGGGCAGGTCGACGACGTGTGTGCGGCCGTCCGGGCGGCGCAGCAACGGCCTCGGGTGTCCGGCCACCGCGGCCTGCGCCAGCCCGGTCGCGGGGTCGAGCCGGATGTAGCAGCAGCTCGCGAACAGGCCGCTGTCGAGGTCGATGAGAAGACGATTGGTGCCGCTCATGACCTCGTCGGGCGGCCGGTCGCCGAGGGCGAAGGCCCGCACGGCGCTGCGCAGCTGACCCATGGTCGCCGCGGCCTGCACGCCGTGCCCCTGCACATCGCCGATGACCAGGGCCAGTCCGTCTCCGGCGGCGACGACGTCGTACCAGTCCCCACCCACCTCCATGCCCTGCGTGCCGGGCAGATACCGGCCCGCCGTCTCCATCAGCGGATGCTGGGGCAGCCGGCGGGGCAGCAGCACCTGCTGGAGCCCACGGGCCAGCGCGGCCTCGCTCTCGTAGCGCCGTGCCTTCTCCATGGCGTGCGCGATCAGCCCGGCCATGGCGGTCAGCACCGTCTGCTCCTCGGTGCTGAAGCTGCGCGGCCGGTCGAAGCCGAGGATGCAGGAGCCGACGGGCCGCCCGGAGGCGATCAGGGGCAGGAAGGCGCGGGCTCCTTCCGTCGCGTCGAGGGCGATGCCGGGATAGGCGTCGGAGAGCTGCTGCATCGAGTCGAAGAAGAGCGGACGCCCGCTGGTGAGCGTCTCCACGCCGGGCAGCCGCTCGTGCAGGCCCACACCCTCGAAGGGGGCGAGGAATCCTTTCGGGAAGCCGGTCTCCCAGGCCAGGAACAGATGCCGCTCCTGGAGCAGATAGATGGCCAGCCGACGGCCGCCGAACGCGGGTAGCAGCTCCCGCATCACCACGGCGGACACCTGACGGGCGGTGACCGCCTCCGTCAGCGCGATGGCGAGGACGATGGGCCGGTACAGGGGGGAGAGCGAGGGCGCGCCGGCCTGTTCCGGCTGCGCGTCCGGGAGCCCGGACGAGGTGTCCGCCACGTGATGCCCGGGGCGCAGTGTGCAGGTCAGCAGGTCCGGTCCGGGATACACGGACATGGCGAGCAGGTCGCCGTCGAGTGAGCTCCCGGCGGGCTCCCGGCCGGGCGTGGACGGTCTTCGGACATGGAAGTGCACCGGGTCCGGTGACAGCAGGGCCCCGCGCAGATGATCCTCGAAGGTCGGCTGGTTGAGCCAGGGGACGCCCTCCCACAGGGTCCGGCCGAGCAGTTCGCTGCGGGGCCGGCGCAGCAGCGCCGCCGCGCGCGGGTTGGCGTAGACGACCGTCCCCAGCCGGTCCAGGCAGAACACCCCCTCCGGCAGCAGATCGGCCGCCGAGTCCGCCACCGTCCCCGGACCCGGCTCCAGCACGGCACCCCGGACCGTCCCCCGGCCGGGGAGAGCCGCTTCTGCGGCCTGGGCCGAGTCGTCGTACGGCCCCCAGACCTCGACCAGCCGCAGCGCACCGTCCGCGGCGTGCACGCACAGCGGCAGGGCCGGAGGCCGACCGCCCGCCGCTTCCCGCAGCGCGGCCAGGATGCCTTCCGCGTCCCCCGGAGAGACGGCTCGCGCGAACCCCTCGACGGTGTCGCCGGCCGCTCCCGCTGCGGGGCCGAGGACGAGCTTCAGCCGCTCGTCGGTCGTCACCGTGCCCGTCACCGGATCCCACACGAATCTGCCCAGACGCCCGGTGGGCGGGCGGCTGGCCGGGGGCCGGACACAGACGGGTCCGCCTTCCCAGGACACCGCCGACGGCTCCTCGCCGTCCTGGAGCTTCTCCAGCGCCGCCCCCAGCTCCTCGGCCAGGCGCGCGAGGCGTTCGCGCACGGGCAGCAGCTCCGTGGCGTCCGGCGCCGGGGGCAGGAGCACGGTCAGGACACCGAAGACGCCCGAGTCGCCCGCGACCGGGATGTGCAGCGACCCGAACTGGAACGGCAGTCCGGCCGCGAACTGCGGATAGCGGCGCATCGTCTCCGTTGCGTTCGGCAGCGCGACCTCCACGCCGAGCCGATAGGCGTCCGCGACGGGGAACGGCCGGTCCACGTGCAGCCGCCACCATGGCCGGAACAGTGGTCCGGGCAGCCCCTCCAGCACCGCCAGACGCAGCAGTCCGGGCGTGCGTGAGCGCAGGTAGACCCCTCCGGCGTGACCACCGGCCGCGCTGATCGCCTCCGCCGAGGCATCGATCAGCAGCGCCGCCAGCCTGCCGGGCATCCGCTCTGCGCCCTCGGCGCTCCCAGTCATCGGCCCTACCTCGTTCGTACGCCCTCACGCGTGCGACACAGCAAGAATGCGCCACGAGGCACCTTGCCCGCACCCGGGGCAGCTTGACCAGAGGTGTGCGCGCCCCACGAAAACCGCCGCACGGCCGGCCGGGGCGTGCGCGGATCCCGCCGGCCGCCCCGCAAAACCGCCGATCCACCAGGCCACCGCCCGAGCGAACCCCTCGCCCGCACCGGCGGCCGTGCCCGACCGCGTACCCATTGCTCCGGCACCACCGCTCCCGGCCCCGGACCGCAACCGCACGACGGCCCACCCCGTTGTCGATGCGAGACCCCATGCTCTCGGGAAGACTCGGGAGCAGACACGCGGGCACTGCACAGGCAGGAGACAACGCGATGGACTACTACGATCTCGGCACCTATTCCCGCCCCGTGACCACGTCCTCCGTCCAGGCCCAACTCTGGTTCGACCGGGGGCTGATGTGGACGTACGCCTTCAACCACGAGGAGGCCGTCGCCTGCTACGAGGCCGCCGCCGCGGCCGACCCGGACTGCGCCATGGCCCACTGGGGCATCGCCTACGCGCTCGGGCCGAACTACAACAAACCCTGGGAGTTCTTCGACGAGCAGGACCTGACCCGGACCGTCGACCGCACCCACGCCGCCGTGGAACTGGCCCACGACAAGGCGGCCGGCGCCACCCCCGTCGAACGGGCGCTGATCGGCGCGCTGCGCGCCCGCTACCCGCAGGCCAAGCCCGTCGCGGACTGCTCGGTCTGGAACCCGCCCTACGCCGACGCCATGCGCGCGGTCTACGAGCTCGCCCCCGACGACCCGGACATCGCCACCCTGTACGCCGACGCCCTGATGAACCTCACCCCCTGGCAGCTGTGGGACCTGGGAAGCGGACTTCCGGCCCCTGACGCGCGCACGGTGGAGGCCAAGGCGGTCCTCGAGAAGGCCCTCGCCACCGATGCCGGGCGCGACCACGCGGGCGTGGTGCACATGTACATCCACCTGATGGAGATGTCCCCGACCCCCGAGGCGGCCCTGGCCGTCGCGGACCGGCTGCGCGGGCTGATGCCCGACGCCGGACACCTCCTGCACATGCCCTCCCACCTGGAGGTGCTCTGCGGCGACTACCGGCGGGTCGTCTCGGACAACACCGCGGCGATCGCGGCCGACGAGAAGTACCACCTGCGGGCCGGGGCGATGAACTTCTACACCCTGTACCGCTCGCACAACTACCACTTCAAGATCTACGGCGCGATGTTCCTCGGCCAGTCCGAGGTGGCCCTGCGGACCGCGACCGAGCTGGAGGCGTCCATCCCGGAGGACCTGCTGCGGCTGCCGAGCCCGCCCATGGCCGACTGGCTCGAGGCGTTCGTGGCGATGCGGGTGCACGTCCTGATCCGCTTCGGCCGCTGGGCGGACATCCTGGAGCTGCCGCTGCCCGCCGATCCCGAGCTGTACTGCATGACGACCGCGATGCTCCACTACGCCCGCGGTGTCGCGCTCTCCGCCACACACCGCGTTCCTGAGGCGGAGGCCGAACGCCGGCTGTTCCACGAGGCCGTCGCCCGGGTCCCTCAGACCCGCATGCTGTTCAACAACACCTGCGCCGACATCCTCGCGATCGCCTCGGCGATGCTCGACGGCGAGCTGGAGTACCGCAAGGGCGACCACGAGGCCGCCTTCGCCGCGCTGGAACGCTCCATCGAACTCGACGACAACCTCCCCTACGACGAGCCCTGGGGCTGGATGCAGCCCACCCGGCACGCCTATGGCGCGCTGCTCCTCGAACAGGGGCGCGTGGCGGAGGCCGAAGCGGTCTACCGCGCCGACCTGGGGCTCGACGGCACCCTCCCGCGCGCCCTTCAGCACCCCGGGAACGTCTGGTCGCTGCACGGCCTGCACGAGTGCCTGACGCGCCTGGGCCGGACCGGGGAGGCACAGATGGTGGCCCAGCAGCTGCGGCTGGCCGCGGCGCTGGCGGACGTACCGATCGAGGCCTCGTGCTTCTGCCGGCTCGACCCGCACCATGGTGGCGCCGCCGAGGACGCCTGCTGCGCCGACTGAGCGCGGCAGGAGTCAGGCCCGCCCGTGGGTCTCCTGTGAGCGCCGTGCCAGCGCGTCGATCACCACGGCGCCGAAGAGCACTCCTCCGGTGATCATGAACTGGACGGCGGTGGGGGTGTCCGTGATCACCATGCCCGAGGCGATCGACTGGATGACCAGCATGCCGAGCACCGCCGACCACGTCGTGCCCCGCCCGCCGAACAGGCTGGTGCCGCCGATGACGGCCGCCGCGATGGCGTTCAGCAGCAGGATGCCCGAGCCCGCCCCCTGGCTCACCGAGGTGATGCGCGACGCCAGGAACAGACCGCCGAACGCGGCCATCGTGCCGGAGACGGCGAGCACCGCCGTCTGCACCCGCGTCACGCTGAGGCTGGCGCGACGGGCCGCCTCGATGCTGCCGCCGAGCGCGTAGACCTGCCGTCCGTAGCGGGTGCGGCGCAGGACGATGTCGAGCCCGGCCACCACCACGAGGAAGATCAGCAGGGCGAGCGGCAGCCCCTGGAACCGGTTGAGCAGATAGGCGGCCGTGAACGCCACCGCCGCGAGCACGACCGTGCGCAGGACGATCCCCCGCAGCGAGCGGTGCCGCATGCCCATGGCGTGCCGGCGCCGCCGCTCAAGCCAGGCGACGAGGAAGACCAGGCCCGTGGCGACGGCGGCCACGGCGTAGGCGGCGGCGTCATGGGAGAAGTAGTGACTGGTCAGCCGGGCGACCAGCCCGTTCTCGTCGAGGTTGATGGTGCCGCTGGTGCCGAGGATGTAGAGCATCAGGCCGTTCCAGGTCAGCAGCCCCGCCAAGGTGACGACGAAGGCGGGCACCCGGGTCTTGGCGACGGAGTAGCCCTGGACGGTCCCCGCGACGGTGCCGGCCAGCACCGCGACGATCAGCGCGAGCCACTCCGGTACGCCGCTCTTGACGTTCAGGACGGCGAAGACGGCGGCGGCGAGACCGCTGATCGACCCGACCGACAGGTCCAGTTCGCCGAGCAGCAGCACGAAGACGATGCCGACGGCGATGAGGCCGGTGCCGACGATGTCCACGCTGAGGTTGGACAGGTTCCGGGGCGAGAGGAAGCTGTCGTTGAGCGACTGGAAGGTGATCCACACCGCGGCGAGGACCAGGACCACCGGCAGCGAGCCGAGTTCTCCGGCGCTCAGCTTGCGCCGCAGGGCGGCGATGCCCTGCTCCAGCCACCGGGTGACGGCCGGCCCGGCGGTCGGTCCGCGGGCGTCGGTGGCGGGTTCGGCCGGTGCCGTCCGCGTGCTGTCGGCCTTGCCGCGCGTCTCTTTCACCACCCTGCCTCCCGGTGGGCCATCCGGGGCGGCACGTTCTCCGTGGCACCGGTGATGGAGGCGATGATCTGCTCCTGGGACGCGGTGTTCACGTCGAAGAAGCCGTTGTTGCGGCCGAGGCGCAGTACGGCGGCACGGTCCGCGAGAGCCTTCACATCGCCCAGGTTGTGACTGATGAGCAGCACCCCCATGCCCCGGTCGCGCAGCTGTTCCACGAGGTCCAGCACCTCACCGGTCTGCTCGATCCCCAGGGCGGCGGTCGGTTCGTCCAGCAGGAGGATACGCGGGTCGCCGAGGAGGGACCGGGCGATGGCGACCGTCTGCCGCTGGCCGCTGGACAGGGAGACGACGGGCGCGCGCAGATCGGGGATGCCCCGGGTCAGCCGGTCCAGCAGAGCGCTGGTGCGGCGCTCCATCTCGACCTCGTCGAGGAAGCCGTATCTGCGGATCTCCCGCCCGAGGAAGAGGTTGCCGACGACGTCGAGGTTCCCGCACAGCGCGAGGTCCTGGTAGACGGTGGCGATCCCGAGGTCCCGGGCGTCGTGGGGGCGCCTGATGTGGACGGCCCGGCCCTCCCATTCGATGACGCCCCGGTCCGCGGGGGCGACCCCGGAGATCACCTTGATCAGGGTGGACTTGCCGGCCCCGTTGTCGCCCAGCAGCGCGACGACCTCGCCCGCGCGGACCTCCAGCTCGATGTCGTCGAGGACCTCCACCACGCCGTAGCGCTTGCACACGCCACGCAGCGACAGCAAGGGGGGATTCCGCACGAACGACCACTCCTTCCCCTGACCGGGCGGGCCGGCGCGGGACCGGCCCGTCAGGTGAGTCCGGCGCTCTCGCAGTCGGCGGCGAGTTGCGGGGTGCAGATCTGCCGGGCGGTGAACAAGCCGTCCTTCACCACGGTGTCCTCGATGGTGTCGGCGGTCACGGCGACCGGGGTGAGCAGGACGGCCGGAACCGTGTGACCGCTCTCGGTGCGCACCGTGTCCTCGGCGACCCGGTCGAGGTCCTCGCCGCGGGCCGCGGCCACCGCCAGCGCCGCCCCGGCGGCGGCCTCCGGAGCGAACGGCTTGTAGACGGTCATGTACTGCTCGCCGGCCACGATGCGCCGCAGCGCGCCGAGTTCGGCGTCCTGGCCGGTGATGGGAGGCAGCGGTGCGACCTTGTTGGCCTTCAGCGCCGCGATGCTGCCGGCGGCGAGGCCGTCGTTGGCGGCGTAGACGCCGTCGATGTTCCCGGCGCCGAGCGCGGAGATGGCGCCGGACATGTTCATGTGGGCGACGTCCGGCCGCCACTGGCGGGTCTCGTACTCCTTGGCGATGTCGACCTTTCCCTCCAGCACCGACATGGCGCCCTTCTGGAAGGACACCGCGTTGGGGTCGGTGGGGTCACCGTTCATCATGACGATCCGGTTCGCGTCGGGCGTCCTTTCGCTCATGGCCTTCAGCAGCGCGCTGCCCTGGAGCCGGCCCACCTCCTCGCCGTCGAAGGAGGCGTAGGCCGAGATCGGGCCCTCGGCGAGGCGGTCGTAGGCGATCACGGGGACGCCGGCCTCGTCCGCCTTCTCGACCGTCGGGCGCATCGAGGTGGCGTCGACGGCCACGAGGAGGATGGCGTCGACGCCCTCGGCGATCATCGAGTTCATCTGCGCCTGCTGGATGGCGACCTCGTTCTTGGCGTTGGCGTGCTGCACCGTGCACTCGGGGCAGCGGTCCTTGATCTCCCGGTCCAGCTGCTGCCGGTCGCGGGTCTCCCAGCGGGCCGTGATGGAGTCCGGCAGCAGCACGCCGATCTTCAGCTGGTTCCCCCCGGCCGAATCCGTGGCCCCGTCCTCCGAGCAGGCCGCGAGTACCACGGCCGTGGCAGCCGCGGTCACAACGGCGAGCGCCCCCCGTACGCGGGCCTTCATGTGCGAGACCTCCCCACGGGCGCGAGGTCCGGACGTCGACGCCGTGCGCTCGCTCGGCAGCAACTGGATAAAGGCGGCAAAGCCGACTATGTCGTAAGTGTGGCACCGGCCGAGGTGAACTGCGAACGCGGCCGAGCCCCGGACCGGGGCGAGGGTGAGCGCGGCATTCTTACTGATCTGTCGGCTTCATCCGCATATGAGACGCTGGTAGCCGAGCGCCCCGATCTCAAGCCGGAGGCACCTGTGGCCCGGGCGGGAGGAAGGTGCGGACATGCCTCATGACGGCGGTGCCCGGGCCGGCGTCTCGCAGCTGCGGGCATCTCAGTCCGGCGCCACGGGCACCGGTTCAGCGTCTCCGGCGCGAGCGGCCGTACCGGGGGAGCGGGCCCTGGCGTTCGCCGGAGCGGCGGTGGTGGCTGTCTACGCGCCCTCAGCCGGACAGGAGGAGCTCCGGCTGACGGAGACGGCCCCACGCGCGGCCTCCCAGCACGGCCTGCCCGAGCGCCTGCCCCTGACCGGCGGCTCACCCGCCGTGCAGGCCTTCCGCACCGACCGGCCCCTGTGGCTGACCCCGGCCGCCCTCGCCTCCTACGAGGACTGGCCCGCGGCACCGGGAGGCCGGACCTCGCTGGCCGCGCTGCCCCTGACGGCGGACGGCATGCGGCTGGGCTGCCTCGTCGTCGTGGGCGCCTCCGGGGACGGATTCGAGGCCGAGCAACGGCGCTTCCTGGCCCGGTACGCCGACGCCGTCGCCGGCATGCTGCGAGCCGACGCCGACCGCCCCAGCACCACCTCCGTGCTGGGCCGGGCACTGCGCTCGCTGGGCGTCGGCTCGTTCGTCCTGGTGCCCGACACCGGAGTGATCGACGCGGACGAGACACTGCTCGAACTGGTCGGCCTCACACCCGAGGAGTTCGACGGCAAGGCGGACAGCCTGATCGCGAACGCCCTCCCGGAGGACATGCACGCCCTGATGTCGGTCCTGGAGCCGTCCGCCCCGGCCTTCGCCCGGCGGGAGCTGGAGTTCCGGGTCCGCTGCCCCACCGGTGAGATGCGCTGGCTGAGCCTGCGCTGCCGGGTGCCGGCGGGCCCCGGCGACCGGCCGGAGCAGGTCCTCGGCGTCGTGACCGCCACCGCGGTCCAGCGCCGTGGCACCGACGACGTGTCCCGGATCCAGTGGCTCACCGCAGCACTCGACGACGCCACGACCGTCCAGGACGTCGGCCGAGTGGTCGTCACCGCACTGCGCGAGCCGCTCGCCGCCGACCGCGTCGCCCTCGCCGAACTGCGCGAGGACCGGCTGATCGTCATCGTGCTCGACCCGCCGCAGCCCACCGCCTGGCCCGAGATCTGGCGCTCCGAATGGCGCTCCGAATGGCCCGACGCACCGGTCCGCGCCCTGCCCACCCTGCAACTGGCGCTGCGCGACGGCCGGATGGACCTGTGGCCCGCCGGCACCGCCCTCGAACCCGGACTCGCCGGCGTCGGCGCCGGAGGACTGGCCGTCATGCCGCTGCCCGCCAAGGGCGGGATCGTCGGGGTGTGCCTCGTCGGCTGGGACCAGCCGCACGAGTTCGCCACCGAGGAGCGGTCCGTGCTCACCGCGACCGCGGCGCTGATCGGACAGGCCCTGGAGCGTGCGCACGCCTACGACGCCGAGCAGGAGCTCGCGACCCTGCTCCAGCGCAGCCTCCTGCCCAGGCGTTTGCCCGAACTGCCCGGCGGGACGGCCGTCGCCCGCTATCTGCCCGCCCGGCGCGGACTCCAGGTGGGTGGCGACTGGTACGACGTCATCGTCATCTCCGAGGACCGCGTGGCCCTCGTCATCGGCGATGTGCAGGGCCACAGCGCCGCCGCCGCGACGATCATGGGCCAGATGCGCACCGCCGTCCGTGCCTACGCCGTGGAGGGCCACCCGCCGGACGTCGTCGTCTCCCACGCCAACCGGCTGCTCGTCGGCATGGAGACCGACCTCTTCGCCACCTGCTGCTACGTCGAACTGGACCTGGAGGAGGGCAACGCGCTCTTCGTGCGGGCCGGGCACCTCGCCCCGCTGCTGCGCCAACCCGACGGCACCACACGGGAGGTGGAGGTCGAGGGCGGGCTCCCGCTGGGCGTGCTCGCCGAGGCCGAGTTCCCCATGACCGCGGTGGCGCTGACCCCCGGCACGGTGCTCGCCCTGGTCACCGACGGCCTGGTCGAGGCCGCCGACCTGCCGCTGGACGAGGGGATGGCCCGTACCCGGGATGCCCTCGCCACCGCCGACCCGGCAGATGCCGGCCGGATGGCCGACGAACTGCTCGGCGACGCCGGCCGCCGCGAGGACGACGTGGCGCTGCTGCTGCTGCGCTACGACGGCATGACCGACCGGCCGATCCGGACCGGCTGGGTGGTGTGGCGGCTGCCCGACGCCGTCATGCACGCCCGCCGCTTCACCGCCCGCATTCTGCGCCGCTGGCAGGTCGCCGAAGCGGCCGACGGAGTCCTGCTGGTCGTGTCCGAACTGGTCACCAACGCGCTCGTGCACACCCAGGGACCGGTCCGGCTCGATCTGATCCTGCGCGGTGACCTGGTACGCGTCTGTGTCAGCGACGGCTCGCCGCGCGCGCCCGCCAAGCCGGTGATCGTCGACTGGGAGTCGACCGGTGGCCGTGGCCTGATGCTGGTCGAGGCCATGTCGGAGTCCTTCGGCTCGGTGCCGGTGGCCGGCGGCAAGCAGGTCTGGAGCGAGATCCGGGTGCCGCGCCGCGAACCGGCGGCCACGGCCGCGACGCCCCGAGCGTGGAGCGGGAGTCCACCATGAACACCCGGATCCGGGTACGGCATCTCGTCGCCGCGGTCCTTGCCGCGCTCATGACGCTGTCCCTGACTGCCTGTGCGGACGACGAGGCAGGGGACTCCGAAGGCTTCGCCGTCGGCCTGCTGCTGCCGAGCCGGGCGGTACCGCGCTGGGAGCACTCCGACAAGCCGCTCATCGAGCAGCGCATCAAGGAGCTGTGTCCCGCCTGCACGGTCCAGTACGCCAACGCCGAGAACGATGCGTCGCGGCAGCGGGATCAGATGACCTCCATGATCACCAAGGGTGTCCGGGTCGTGCTCCTGGACGCGGTGGACTACAGGGCGCTGCGGTCCTCGATCCAGGAGGCGGACCGGGCGGACATCCCCGTCATCGCCTACGACCGGCTCGCCCAGGGCCCCATCTCGGGCTTCGTCAGCTTCGACGGCGCCGAGGTCGGCAGGCTCCAGGGCGAGGCGCTGGTGGAAGCGATGCGGGAGAGGGGGGACAGGCGCCCCGTCGTCATGATGAACGGGGATCCGTCCAGCCCCAACGCGGACTGGTTCCGGCAGGGTGCGCTGTCCGCCCTCCGGGGCAAGGTCGAGATAGGCAGGTCGTACCAGACCCCCGGCTGGAGCACGGACAACGCCCACGCCAACATGGCCGCCGCCATCGCCGCCCTGGGCCCGGACGGGATCGGCGGCGTCCTGGTCGCCAACGACG
Organism: Streptomyces sp. M41; assembly: GCF_043673425.1. NCBI lineage: Bacteria > Bacillati > Actinomycetota > Actinomycetes > Kitasatosporales > Streptomycetaceae > Streptomyces > Streptomyces sp. M41. The sequence goes on from NZ_JBIMKE010000009.1 coordinate 71,092, forward strand.
CCATGGCCGCCGGCGTCATCGCGGCCCTGAAGAACGCGGGTGTGCGGCCCCTGCCCCCGATCACCGGGCAGGACGCCGACCTCGAGGCCGTACGGCGCATCGTCAAGGGCGAGCAGTACATGACGGTCTACAAGCCGTTCAAGGCACAGGCGGACGCCGCAGCCACCATGGCCGTCGCCATGGGCCACGGCGAGGACATCGACGACATCGCCCCGACGACGGTGGACAGCCCCACGACCGACGACATCCCCTCCGTGCTGCTCACTCCGCGCGCGGTCACGGCCGACACCATCGAGCAGACACTCGTCAAGGACGGCGTCTACACCGTCGGGCAGATCTGCACCCCGAGCCTCAGGCCCGCCTGTGAGCAGGACGGATTGCTGCCGTGACGGGCGGGTGAAGGGTCGATCCGAGTCAAGTTCCGTGTCGCGTGCAACCGTTCGGCCCCGACGGAAGTCTCCTGTGTGGGGACGCGCGTTCCCCCACAGTTCATGCGTTCGTCACCACCGTTCGATCAGAGGATCCCATGTCCCGACCCGCTTCCGGCCGCCGCGTGTTCCGACAGACCGCGGGCGCCGTCGGCGCCATCGCCCTGGTCTCGCTGGGTGCCACGCCCGCCGTCGCCGACGACCCCGCTTACGGACTCGTGCTGAGTGAGTTCGGCCCGTACGAGGGAGTGAAGCCGGGCAGCAGCCTCGACGTGCCCGGCAGTTTCACCAACACCGGCACCGAAGCCCTCGACAAGGTGTGGCTGACCTACACCGTCAGCCACGGGCTGGGCCAGGGCGAACTGCCCTCCAACTGCACCGCCTGGAAGATCTGGGGCTTCGACGAGATCCCGGTCAGCACCCAGGCGGTCTGCGCGTTCGACCAGACGGTGAAGCCGGGCGTCGTGTACGCCCCCGACGGCGGCCTGCCGGTGAAGGTGCTGAACAGCGCGCTGTACGAGAGCCTCATGGTCGCGGTGACCGACGTCGACAACCCGCCGTCGGACGAGGCAACCTCGGGCCCCGTGAAGGGAACCGGTCCCGCGCTGAAGCTGGTCGAGCGGCCCGACGCCACCCCGGCCGCCCCCGGCTCCGCCGACGAGAAATCCAATGCGCGGCGCGTGCCCGTGCAGGCCGCGAACACCGCCGACTTCCAGGTGACGGGCGATCGCCTCAAGGGCCGGGTCGGGGAGACCGTCGACCTGAAGGTCAAGTTCACCAACGCCGGGCCGGCTTGGGTGAACTCGGGGACGATGGGCACCCCGTCCACCCGCGTCGTGATCAAGATGCCCGCCGGCACGAAGGTGACCAAGGCCGCCGGCTACTGCAACAAGGTGTCGTCCGGGACCTACGGGTGCGGGACCAGCCAGGTCTGGGTCGACGAGGGCGAGAGCCAGACGTACACCTTCAAGCTGAAGATCGAAAAGGCGGTGGCGGGAGCCAAGGGCTCGGCCGCGCTGGAGGGCAAGCCCCGGCCGTTCGACAAGAACAAGGACAACGACAAGGCCGGCATCGCGCTCGAGGTCGTCGGCGCCGGCGGCTCCACGGGCGGCAGTGGCTCGGCGGGCGGCGGCTCGACCTCCGGCTCCTCGACCGGCGGTTCCGGCGCCACCGGCGGCTCCGACTCCACGGGTGGTTCGTCCACCGGTGGCGGTTCCTCCTCCGGCGGCACCTCGACGTCCGGTTCCACCGACTCCAACGCCGTCTCCGGCGACCTGGCGAACACCGGTTCCGACGCCGCCCTGCCCCTCGCGGGCGCAGCCGCCGCGGCCGTAGGCGTCGGCGCGGGCGCGGTGCTGCTGATGCGCCGTCGCCGCGCGGCACGTCAGTAGCGAACGCTCCTGGCACAGGGGCGGCGGACACCTCCGCCGCCCCTCGGTCACCCGGCCGCCCCTCAGTTACCCGGCCGCCCCTCGGTCACCCGGTCCGGTCCGTGGCCCGGGGCACCTCGGCGGGCGCGGCTGCGTCGTCCAGGAAGCCGCCCGACTGGTGCTGCCACAGCCTGGCGTACGCCCCGTCCAGCGCGAGGAGTTCCTCGTGGCTGCCCTGCTCGACGATGCGTCCCCGGTCGAGGACGACAAGCCGGTCCATGGTGGCGACGGTGCTCAGCCGGTGCGCCACCACCAGTGCCGTCCGCCCGTCCATGAGCCGCCACAGCGCCTCCTGCACCAGGATCTCGCTCTCCGAGTCCAGCGCGCTCGTCGCCTCGTCGAGCAGCAGGATCGGCGCGTCGCGCAGGATCGCCCGGGCGAGCGCGACGCGCTGGCGCTGACCGCCGGACAGCTTGACGCCGCGCTCGCCCACCAGGGTGTCGAAGCCGCTCGGCAGCGCGTCGGCGAACTCCGTGACATGCGCCGCCTCGGCCGCGCGGCGGATCTCGGCGTCCGTGGCGTCGGGCCGGGCGAACGCGATGTTGGCCCGCAGGGTGCGATGGAACATCGCCGGGTCCTGCGGCACATAGGCCAGCAGACCGCGCAGATCGGACTGGCGCAGTCCGCTGATGTCCTGACCACCGATCAGGATCCGGCCGGCGTCGATGTCCGCCATCCGCAGCAGCAGCCGGGTGAGCGTGGTCTTCCCGCCGCCCGACCGCCCGACGAGGCCGTACTTCGCCCCGGCGGGCACGGCCAGGTCCAGGCCCTCGAACAGGGGCCGGCCACCGGCGTGGGTGAAGCTCACCCCCTCGAAGCGGACATCTGCGGGCCCGGGCAGCAGCGGCTGAGGCGACGGCGGATCGAGCACGGTCGGCGGCGTCAGCAGCAACTCCGTGAACTGCGCGGCCTCCGTCATCGAGCTCTCCAGCCGACGGTAGATCTGGTTGAACTCGAACATGATCCGCGTCGCGTTGCTGTAGTACGTGAAGGCCACCACGATCGCCTCCACACCGTGCTCGCCCCCGCCGAGCGAGACCGCGAGCAGCAGACCCAGCGCATTGGTCAGCACGGACATCGGCGCGACGAACGTGTCGATGCGCAGATTGCCGTAGTCCCAGGACCGCAGGGTGAGCCGCCGTGACGTCGCGACACGGGCGCGGTGCTCGGCGGCCTCGCGTCCCTCGGCCGCGAACGCCCGCACCGTGTCCATGTTCATCAGGCTGTCGGCGACATGGCCCGACACCCGGGCGATCGCCTCCTCACGCTGGTCGACGAGCGCCTGACGGCGCCGGATCAACGGCACCACGCACACCGCGGTCAGCGCGATCATCACCAACAGCCCGACGACCAGCAGCGGTTCATAGCGCCACAGCACCACCGCCCCGAAGGCCAACGGCACGAAGCCGCCCACGATCTGGAACGTCAGCGTGTCGACGAACTGCTCGAAACGGGAAGCGAAGCTCAACACCCGCTTCGTCAGCGACCCGGCGAAATTGTCGTGGAAGAAGGCGGCGTCCTTGGCGAACAGCTCGTCCATCCCGACCACATACAGATGCTCGATGCCGAGGGCGTCCAGACGGTTCAGGCAGTGCAGCGCGATCCGCCACAGTGCCTCCGCGACCAGCAGCACACAGGCGAAGGCGACGACGTACGGCAGCGCCGAGGCGACCGTGACGTCCTCGTCGCCGGCCAGGTCGCCGACCAGCTTGGCGACGATCAGCGGCGCCACATAGTTGATCCCGATGTTGCCCAGCGCCGAGAACAGCATCGCGGACACCGTCAGCCGGCGAAGCCGCGCCAACTCCCGTCCGTAGTACCGAAGTGCGAGAAGCACCGAGCGTCTGCCCGGCAGCACCCTGCGAGACTCGGGCTTTCCCATCCCACCCCTGGTGTTGTCCTGCGGCAGCCCGCACCGCGTCACCGCGGGCAGGGGCCGGCACCGCAACGGCCGTGTGGATTTCGGTTCGGGTCCGGCAGTGTCCCGCGCCGACGAGTACGGCGTCCAAGCGTTTTCCGGCCGGGCTCGCACGGAATGCGGGGCTGCGTCGGACCAGACTCACCCGTCCCTGGGAGGACTTCGCGCGAACTCCCGCCCCGCTCGCTCCCCGGCTCGACCACGGCCGCCTTCACCATGGGCGTGTACCACGCACCGGCCGCCCGCGCCGACGCCGAGACCCCGGCCGTCACCTGAGCCGCCGTATCACGGCGGCCGTCACGTCAGGACGGCCTCCCAGGTGTCGACGGCATAGTGGACGGCCATCCCGTGACGGGCGTAGAGGGCCGGAGCCCCGGTGGTATTGGAGGTGTCCACACCGAGCCCCACCGTGTCACGGCCGCGCGCGGCGAAGGCGGCGAAGGCGTTGCGCAGCAGCAGCCCGCCGAGGCCAAGTCCGCGCCCCGCACGGACGACGCCGATGCTCCGGATCCACCCCATCGCCTCACGGTCGTCCCGGGCGAGGAGAAACCCCGCGTCGCCGAGCTCCTCGGTGCCGGCGATCCACACCAGCGACCAGTCGAGCGCATCGGCGTCGACGTCGTGCAGCCACTGCTCGTAGCCGCGGGGCTGGAAGTCGAAGTGCTCGGCGAAGCTCGACTGGTACAGCGCGTGCACACGCGCCCGGTCCGCCTCGTCGGCGCACGAGCGCAGCCGGACGCCGGACGGCAGCTCGGGCACCACGTCCTCGGCGGCATCCACCGGCCGGCGCAGTACGTGATAGCGGCGTACGACGCCCCAGCCCCGCTCCTCGATCAGACGTGTGTCGAGCGTCGGCTCCGTGTTCAGGTGCAGATGCACCACCGCCCTGCCCGCCCCGTTCCCGCGGGCCCTGTCCAGTGCGCGGGCCTCCATCGCGTCCAGCAGGAGCTGCCCGGCGTGCTGATGGTCGGGCAGCACATAGTGGTCGATGTCGATGCGCTCGCCGCCCGACTCGTCCCACAGCAGGCCGTACGCCACCAGCCGCTCGCCGTGGAACGCCAGCCAGGAGTCGCGGTCCAGATCGACGTCGGGCCGCTTCAGATCGGCTTCGACGGTGTGCAGATCGGTCTCGGGCCGGCCTATCTCGATCCGGTCGACCTCGTTGAGCAGATCGGTGACTACGGCCGCGTCGGTGAGGCCGGCGGGGCGAACGCGGTAGGGCATGGGCGTGGGCATGGGCACAGCGTCCGGGGGAGGGGAACGTGGCCGCAACGGATTTTCCGCCCCCGCCCGGCAACCGAGGAGACCGCTGAGCCGTCCTCGATCACATCATGGTCACCACAAGCATCGCAGGCCCTCTGGCCTCATCGGTTCGTCAGCTGCTCGACTTCGCCTGGACCCAGACGCGGGCGTGCGCGTTCGCCATCGCCCTGCTGTCCGGCGTGGCGGCGTCCGCCTTGCTGCCCGGTCTGCCCGTAGCCCGCTACGACCTCCTCGTCGCGTACGGGGTGCTGCTCACCCTGCTGTTCTGGCTGCGCGGCTGGGAGAACGGCCGGGACGTCGCCGTCATCGCGGTGTGCCATGTCATCGGCCTGGCCTTCGAGCTGGTGAAGGTGTCCCTCGGTTCGTGGAGCTACCCGGAGCCGGCCGTCCTGAAGTTCGCGGGCGTTCCCTTGTACGGCAGTTTTCTCTACGCGGCCGTCGGGAGCTACGTCTGCCGGGCCTGGCACCTGTTCGACCTGGAGCTGGTCCGCTACCGCCCCCGGCTGACGGCCCTGGTCGCCGCGGCCGTCTACATCAACTTCTTCAGCCACCACTGGCTTCCCGACGCCCGCTGGATCCTGGCCGGCCTGCTTCTGGTTGTCACCGCGGGTACCTCGGCGCATTTCACGGTGCGTGGCGTGCGCCGACGCATGCCGCTCGCGCTGTCGTTCTTCCTGATCGGCTTCTTCCTGTGGGTGGCGGAGAACCTCGCGACCTACTTGGGCGCCTGGCGCTATCCCTATCAGCTCGACGGCTGGCAGCCCGTCGGCATGGACAAGATCGGTGCTTGGTCGCTGCTGATCAGCGTCACCGTCGTCCTGGTGGCGGTGACCCGGCAGCAGCACGGCAGGCAGAAGACCGAGGACGCGGCGACGGTTGTCGAAGGCTGCTGAAACTACGTGCCGCCGTCCTGTCGGCGGATGCGCACCGTCCCGGCGTCCAGGTCGACCTGGACGGGCGGGTCCGCCGCCGGTCTGACGTTCTTGCGCACACGTTCCTGGTCCATGGACCGCTTGAGGGCCTGCGCCCCGGGAGAGATCTCCTGCACGAGGTCGGAGCCGATGGACGACAGGGTCTTGGTCCTGCGCCAGTAGACCCAGCCCCGGGCTTCCATCGCCAGCATCACGCGATCCACCAGAAACGCCAGAAGCCCCAGCGCGACGACCCCCGCGGCGACGAACAGCACGGCCCGCACGGTCAGGTGCTCCGGAACAGTAAGAAGACGTCCATGCGCATGATCCTACTTGTCGCCGGTGGGTGCCGGTGAGGCCGGCTCGGCCCGGCGACGAGCCGGCCGGCCTCCATCGGCCTGAACCGCCGCGTCAGTTGTTCGTCGGTGCCGCCTGCTGGACGACCTCGAAGGACCACAGGGTGGAGCCGCTCGCCGCCGGCTTCGGACGCTCCGCGCTGTCCGCGCCGCCACCCTGGTGTGCTGCCTTCATGGGGCCCTCCATCCAGGCCTGGAAGGACTCCTCGTCACGCCAGCGCGTGTAGACGAGATAGTTGTCGGTGCCCTCGACGGGGCGCAGGAGTTCGAACCACTCGAACCCGTCGGAGTTCTCCACCGCATGCGCACGGGAGGCGAACCGCTTCTCGAGCGTCTCGCGCTGCTCGGCCGGGACGGTGAGTACGTTGATCTTGACTACGCTCATGGCCCTCATCCTGCCGTACGGCCGTCGCCCCAGGGGCGGCGGCTCGTCCTTGTGGCCCGGCACGCGCGCGACGCGGTGGTGGCGCCCCCGGCCGGGAGCGCCACCGACTGCCTCCCCGAGCCCGCGCTCAGGCCGTGTGCAGCGTGAGTCCGTAGCGCGCGAGGATCTCGTTGACGGGCTGGAACCATGTCTCGCCACCGCTGGAGCAGTTGCCCCAGCCGCCCGAGGTGACGCCCTGCGCCTGCTCACCGCTGATGAAGGAGCCTCCGGAGTCACCGGGCTGGGCGCAGACGCTGGTCTTCGTCATCTGGTGCACGGCACCCTGGCTGTAGTTGACCGTCTCGTTCTTGGCCAGCACGGTGCCGCAGTGCCAGCGCGTGGTGGAGCCGGAGCGGCAGACGGAGGCACCGACGGGCGCCTCGGCCGAGCCGCGCACCAGGCGGTCCGGGACGGTGCCCCAGCCGAGCACCACCGGCACGGTCCACCAGCCACTGCCGACGCTCACCCACGCGTAGTCGTTGCCCGGGAACGACGAGCCCTGGAACGTGCCGATGTGACTCCCGTCCCAGCCCCGGACGCCGGCGCCGGTCCCGCCGCAGTGCCCCGCGGTGATGAAGCCGCCGTGCACCGAGAAGCCTATGGAGCAGCGGACGTTGCCGGTGTAGTACGGGTCGCCGCCCACCGTGCCCGCCGCGAAGGTGCGCGGGACGGCGGCGACGGTGTCGACGGTGACGGGTCCGGCTTCCCGGGCGCCCGTCAGGAATCGCCGGACATCGTTGTCGGCCTGCCGGCCCCGGACGACGTTCACGACGACGGTGTTGGCGACCGGATCGACATGCCAGCTGCTCACGCCCGACGGCGCGGAGAGCCGGTCGATCCGGGCCTTGGCCGCGTCGAGTTCCCGCGCGCTGTGCGTGACGGTGCGCACGGTCGCCCCGGCGGCGCGGACCTCCCGCACGGTCGCCGGCGGGGCGCCGGCGGTGACGGCCACGGTGAGCCGCTCGCTCCGCGCGTCGAACCACGAGCCGCCGTAGGCGGATCCGGCCGCCTTGCGTGCCTTCGGCGCGATGTCCATGGCGGTGCGTTCCGCGGCCAGCCGTGCCGCGGCCCGCTCCTCGGACAGGCCGAGGTCGCGCTGCATGGCCCGGAGCAGTCCGTCGGAGGCGGGCGCGGTGCCGGCCGCCGTGGGGGAGTCGTCCGCGGTGGCCTGCCCGGTCCCGGCCGCTGTCCAGCCGCCGAGCACGAGGAGTGCGGCGAGACCGGCGTACTTGAGTCTGTTGCGTCTCACGGGAGTTGCCCTTCGTCGTTCCAGCAAGGTGGGGTGGAACAACCGCATTCTGAGAGCGCTCTCACTGGGTCGGGCAGAGCATAGCCAGGGCGGCCTGACAGGTCCATACCAAAAACCGGACGGAATGGTCCACCGAAAACGCCGCGCGCACTCCGGATGCCCCATGGGGCGCCCGGAGTGCGCGGAGGGTGGTGTGCGGCCGTGCCTCAGCCGAGCTGACCGGTCCTGGCCTCCCGCCACAGATCGACGCCGCCGTCGGTGGCGTACTTGTCGATCTCGGTCAGTTCCTCGGCGGTGAAGTCGAGGTTCTCCAGCGCGGCCACGTTCTGCTCCAGCTGCTCGGTGCGCGAGGCGCCGATCACCAGCGAGGTCACCCGCCGGTCACGCAGGGCCCAGGCGAGCGCCATCTGGGCGAGGCTCTGACCGCGCCGGGCCGCGATGTCGGCGAGCGCGCGCAGCCTGCCCAGCATGTCGTCGGACAGCCATGTCTCGTCGAACGACTTGCCCTGCGTCGCCCGCGAGCCGGCCGGAACACCGTCCAGATAGCGCCCGGTCAGCAGCCCCTGGGCGAGCGCGGTGAACCCGATGACCCCGAAGCCCTCCTGCTCGGCGGCGTCCAGCAGCCCCTCGTTCTCGATCCACCGGTTGAGCATGCTGTACGACGGCTGGTGGATGAGCAGCGGGGTGCCCATCTCCCGCAGGACGGCGACCGCCTGCCGGGAGCGCTCCGCGTCGTAGGAGGAGATTCCGACGTACAGGGCCTTGCCCTGGCGTACGGCCGTGTCGAGGGCGCCCATGGTCTCCTCCAGCGGGGTGCTGGGGTCGAGCCGGTGGGAGTAGAAGATGTCGACGTACTCCAGCCCCATCCGCTTCAGCGACTGGTCGAGCGAGGCCAGCATGTACTTGCGGGAGCCGCCGCCCTGCCCGTAGGGCCCGGGCCACATGTCCCAGCCGGCCTTGGTGGAGATCACCAGCTCGTCCCGGTACGGCGCCAGGTCCTGCTTCATCAGGCGGCCGAAGTTGAGCTCGGCGGCGCCGTAGGGCGGGCCGTAGTTGTTGGCCAGGTCGTGGTGGGTGATGCCGAGGTCGAAGGCGCGCAGGGCGATCTCGCGCTGGCTCTCGAACGGCTTGTCGTCACCGAAGTTGTGCCAGTACCCCAGCGACAGCACGGGCAGGTCGAGTCCTGAGCGTCCGGTTCGCCGGTACCGCATGGTGCCGTTGTAGCGCTCGGGATCCGCGACGTGGTTCATCGAGTGGTCTCCGCAGGGTGCAGTCGGGGTGGTTCGGTCCTGGTGAGGACGTGTTCACTGTGCTCCTGCCTGATTCTGACGTCCAACGCATCCTGTTCATCGGATTCAGCGATGCCGTTTCTGAAAGCCTCCTTGCCTGTGCATGCCCGCGGCTCGGGCGCGGCCGGTTCAGGGGCGCGAAGGCCGCAGGGTGGCGGGCATGGGCCCGTCGGGACGGACGGTGATGCCGTACTGCGTCTTCTCGGGGAGGGCGGCGAAGACCGGCGTGTGGGCCGGCAGCAGACGCTCCAGCAGGACGGTCGATTCACGCAGTGCGAACTGCAGGCCCAGACAGGCGCGGGGGCCGATGCCGAAGGGGTAGTAGGCGCCCGCGTGGCTGGGGCGGCCGTTCGGGGTGGTGAAGCGCCAGGGGTCGAAGCGCTCCGGGTCCGCCCACAGTTCGGGGTCGCGGTGCGTGAGGTAGGGGCAGACCATGACGTCGGTGCCCGCCTTCACGGTGTAGCCGGCGAGGGTGTCGTCCTCGGCGGCGTGGCGGGCGAGCAACCAGGCGGAGGGGTAGAGCCGGAGCGTCTCGTGCACCAGGGCCCGGACGGCCTCACGGCTGTGCGCCGAGCCCTCCTGGCCTGCCGCCAGGGCTTGTTCGCGGGCGGCGGGGTGCCGGTCGAGGAGGAGGTAGAGCCAGCTCAGTGTGGTGGCGGTGGTCTCGTGCCCGGCCGTGAGCAGGGTGACCAGCTCGTCGCGGATCAGGCGGTCGGTGTACTCGGGGCGCTCGGCGGCGTCGATCAGGACATGCAGCAGGCCGGGACCGTCGGGGCCGACGTCCCCCGCGCGGGCGGCCTCGATGGCACGCAGGGCGACCGCGTCGATCCGGGCGAGATCGGCGGCCACGGCGGACTCGGCGTCGGTGGCGTCCGCGGGCAGCGTCGGCAGCGCGGCCCCGACGACCCCCACCGCCTCCAGTTCGCGCTCGGTCTCGTCATCGAGGGCGTGGCCGGTCAGCGAGCGCCAGATGGCGTCCAGGGCGAACCGGCGCATCTCCTGTCCGACGTCGAAGGTCTGCCCGGTTCGGGCGTACGACGCCCAGCGCTCGGCCGTGGTCCGGGCCGCCTCGGTGATGCGCCGGTCGTAGCGGCGCATCCCGGGGCCGGTGAACTGCGACTGCAGCAACCGGCGTTGCCGCTTCCACGCCGCACCGCTCGCGGACAGGACGCCGTCGCCCACCAGGAGGCGGGCGCGGTGCGAGCGCTTGACGTAGCGGTCCGGGTGCCGGGCGAGTACGTGCTGCACCGCGTCCGCATCGGTGACCAGGACGGTGGGGTTCGGCCCGAGGCGGAAGGCGGCGACGCCACCGATTCCGGCACGCACCTGCGTCAGCAGCTCGACCAGCTGTCCGCCCTCCGCATGCCACCGCTTCACAAGACCGGGCCCGGCTTCGGGGACCGGCCGCTCCGTTCCGGGAACGTCCGTGACGTCCGCTCCGGGGAGGGACGGGAGGGAGCCGAGGCCGGCTTCGGTTTCCATGTGTGATTTTCTCCTGGTCGGACGCGGGCGCGAGGCGCGGGCGTCGGTGCTGGTCCTGCACCGCCGGGCGTGCCAAGGGCCCGCCGCGACACGGCGCTCGTGCCACGGACTGTACGGGAGCGTGCAGGTCCGGTGGCAGTGCGCACGGCGGCCGGGCGGACGCGGTCGCGCGCCGTGCGGTACCCGCCCAACAAGCCTTCTGCGCATCCCTGTTGAACCGCCGGTACCGATTCGGTCCGTGCGGCTTCACCCGAAGGTAGGAGCAGCGCAGCGTAGGCAGCGTGCGCACCGATCGGGGACGGGCGAGGTCGGTACGGAAAACGTCCCCGGGACGACGGGGATCGCACGAACGCGGACGGGGAGCGCGGTAGCCGGAGGGCTCTCCGCGCCGTGCGGTGAGTGCGCCGGTCAGAGCCGGTCCCGGGGGTGCGAAGGGCGTCGGCGGGGGCGGCTAAGCTCCCGCCCATGAGTGAGGGTGACAGAGGTCCCGGCAGACGCGTCGTCGACGGGCGCTTCGAGTTGGAGTCCCGCCTCGGCGGCGGCGGGATGGGGACGGTCTGGCGGGCCAGGGACCTGGCCCTGCACAGGCTGGTGGCGGTCAAGGAGGTCCGCCCGCCCGACGTGGACCTCGCCGAATACGATCCCGACAGCGCGCGGATGCTGCGCGAGCGGGTGCTCCGCGAGGCCAGGGCCCTGGCGCGGATCGACCATCCCAACGTCGTCACCGTGCACCACATCGTCGACGGCGGTGAGGGCACCTACCCCTGGATCGTGATGGAGCTGGTCATCGGCGGCTCGCTGGCCGACCGGCTGGCCCAGGGGCCGATGCTCCCGGCCGAGGCGGCCCGGATCGGCAGGGGAGTGCTGGCCGCACTGACCGCCGCGCACGACGCCGGCATCCAGCACCGGGACGTCAAGCCCGCCAATGTCCTGCTGCGCCCCGACGGGCGCCCCGTACTCACCGACTTCGGCATAGCCGCGATACGCGAGTCCACCAGCCTCACCGCCACCGGGTCCATCATCGGCACGGCCGACTTCATGGCACCGGAGCGCATCTCGGGGCACGAGGGTGGCTCCGCCTCCGACCTGTGGTCGCTGGCGATGATGCTGTACACCGCCGTGGAGGGCCACCACCCGCTGCGCCGCGGCACCACCCTGGCCACCCTCGCCGCGGTCCTCCACGAGGACGTGCCGCCACCGGCGCGCGCCGGCGCGCTGGGCGACGTACTGATGAGCGTGCTCGTACGGGATGTGTCGGCGCGGCCGTCCGCCGCCGCACTGGACCTGCGGCTGGCCGAGATCGAGTCGGGGCCGCCCCCTGCGCGGATCGGCGAGGAGCCCACCTCCTATCCACTTGCCCCGCCCCCCACCACGGCCTCTTCGTCGACGCCCCCCACCACGGTCCCTTCGCCGGCGTCCGCCACCTTCGGCGCACCTACCGGCTCTTCCGTCGCTCCCGGCCCTGCTGCTGCCCCATGGCCCACGGCCACGCCCCCCGGGTTCGGCCCGCCGCCGGTCCACCCGGGGCCGGGGCAGTTCCCGCCGCACGCGGGAGGCCGTCCGGGGCTCGGGCAGTTTCCGCCGTATGCGGCGACCGCTCCCGTGCGATCGGCGGGCAGCGGCGCCCGGCGCCCGTCGGTCCTGCTGGGCGCCTCGGGTACCGCGCTCGCCGGCGTCGTGGCCCTGCTGTGGTGGCTGCTGCCCCTCGGGGGCGACCCGGGCGGCTCGGAAGACCCGGGTGGCTCGAACAAGGGGGCCGGCTCGGCCTCGTCGTCCTCCACCTCGGACAAGAAGCCCACCGACACACCGACCGACGCCACCCCGGCAGCCCAGCAGCCGAAGGAGGCGGACGGCGCGAGCATGCTCACCCCGGACCGTATTCGCACCGCCATCGAGGCGATCGAGAAGGAGACCGGCCGGGACAGGTTCGGGGACTTCAGCGTCTACGACGACTATGTGTCCGCCAACGTGATGGTCAAGGGCAGCGACACCAAGTACGACTCCTACACCTACCGCCCCGGACAAGGTGTGGAGAAGGGCATCATCAGCAGCGCCCTGTCGGGAGGCGATCAGCCTTTCACCCCCGACGACTTCGACTGGGACAGGATTCCGGCGCTTCTCGAGGAGGCGCAGAAGAAGCTCAACGTCGATGATCCGAAGCTGCGTTACGTGCTGGTGAACCAGCCCAACGACACCTTCGGAACCCCGGCCGGAATGGCCGTCTACCTGAGCGACGACTACGCGTCCGGCTTCCTGGAGACCGACATGAAGGGCAAGGTGACTCGCGTGGTGCCCGCCGAGGACTGACCGGACGACCGGACGGGAGTCGACGGGCGAGGACTACCCGGGCGAGGACTGCCCGGGCGAGGGCTTACGTGCCAAGACCGACGGGCCGAAGACCGGCCGACCGCGCCGAGGACTGCCCCGCGCCGAGGACCGGCCCGGGAAGTCCCCGAGGCGACCCGGTCAGCGCCGGCGGCCGTCGCGCAGCTCCAGTCGCTCGCCCTCGAAACGCCGCCGGAAGTCGCGGTCGTGCGAGACCGCGACGACCGCTCCCGGGTAGGCGGCGAGCGCCTTCTCAAGGTCCTCCACCAGGTCCAGCGCGATGTGGTTCGTCGGTTCGTCCAGGACGAGGAGGTCCGCGGGCCGGGTCGCCAGACGCGCGATCTGGAGCCGCCGTTGCTGCCCCGCGGACAGCGCCTCGACCGGAACGCGCAGGTCCTCCTCGCGGAACAGCCCCAGCAACAGGAGCTGTTCGGCGTGCTCCTCCGGCAGCCCGGGCCGCCCCGCCGCGAAGGCGGCGAGCAACGGCAGCCGGGTGGAGCGGACGGGCAGCTCCTGCGCCAGGTATCCGATCCGGGCGGGGCGGGACACCGTACCCGCGTCGGGTTCGAGGTCGCCCGCCAGGACCCGCAGCAGGGTCGTCTTGCCCGCGCCGTTCTCGCCCGTGACCAGCAGCCGCTGCCCGGGCGCGATGGTCAACCGGGCGTCCAGGCACAGCCGTTCGCCCACGGTGACGCCGTCCAGCGCGGCGATCGGACGGTCGCTGTCGGCGTGGTGCTCGCCACCGGAGGCCGAGAGAACCGCCGTGAACCGCAGTGGCTCCGGCGGCGCCGCCACGGGGTTGCGCCGCAGGTGGGCCAGCCGCTCCCGGACCGCCCGCACCTGTCCGCCGAGCTTCGCCTCGTGCGAACGGCGGTGCTTGCCGAAGCCCTGTCGCGGATCCTTGCCCGTACCGGCCAGCCGGCGCCCGGCGGCGTCCAGCAGCTCCTCGGTTCGCGCCACGTCCTCGACCCAGTCGGCGTACTCCTGCTCCGCGCGGCGTCGGGCGGCGGCCTTCGCGGCCCGGTAGCCGGCCCAGCCGTCGCCGTACCGGTGCACCGTGCGCGCATCCCGGTCCACCTCCAGGATCGTGGTGGCGATGCGTTCCAGGAAGCCGCGGTCGTGGGTGACCGCGACGACGGTGCCGCGATGCGCGCGCAGGCGCTCCTCCAGCCAGCGCACGGCCGTCACGTCGAGGTGGTTCGTCGGCTCGTCCAGCAGCAGCAGCTCAGGGGCGGCGGCCAGCACGCAGGCCAGCGCCAGCCGCGACTGCTCACCGCCGGAGAGGGAGCCCAGCAGGCGATCACGTGTGACCCCGGCCAGCCCGAGCCCGTGCAGGGCGGCGTCGACACGGGCGTCGGCCTCATAGCCGCCCCGCTCCTCGTACGCCAGCAACAGCTCGCCGTACGCCGTGAGCTCGCCCTCCGGCGCCTCGCCGAGCCCTTCCTCAGCCGCCCGCAGCCGGCGTTCCATGTCGCGCAGGTCGGCGAGGGCCAGATCGACGGCGTCCTGTACGGAGCAGTCCGGGTCGAGGTCGAGGGTCTGGGCGAGGTGGCCGACGCCACCGGGGAAGCTCACGGTGATCTCCCCGGCGTCCGGTGCCTCGGCGGCGGCCAGCAGCCGCAGCAGGGTGGACTTGCCGGAGCCGTTCTCACCGATGACGGCGGCCTTGTCACCCGGGCGGACGGTGAAGGAGACCTGGTCGAGGACGGTCCGGGTGCCGTAGGACTTGGTGACGCCCTTGACGGACAGCTGCGCCACGGCAGCAGCGGGCGTGGTGATGTGTGCGCGTTCGCGCATGGTGACTTTCCCTGGGGATGCGAAGGGTCTACGGGCGGCGGAAACGGCGGCGTCGGCCGCGCCCGGACTCAGAGAAAGTAGAAGAAGTCCATGCGTCGACTATAACAAGACGATCCGTATCGTCTCAAGCCCTGGCTGTGGAACGCCTCGCGCTCCAGGGAGCGCTTTAGGCCACGATCTGGCCCAAAGCGCTCCGTTCCTTGCATCAGCCTGTCCGACACCGCTGCCAGCCTGGCCTTCTACGGCAAGCTGGGCTTCGACGCGGACTCCAGCACCGCCCGCCCGGGGGACGACATCCACACGCTCCTCTACAAGGGGGAGTTCGCCGCCATGATCTACAGCAACACCGACCTCAAGCAGTGGCTGCCCGTCCTCCAGGACCAGCCCCTCGGGTTCGCGGGGATGTTCTACTTCGCCGTCGACGATCTCGACGCGTTCTGCGACCACGTCTTGAAGCATGCCGACGTGGTCAAGGAGAAGACCACGGACGAGACGGGCCAGTGCATGTTCTACATCCGCGACCTGGACGGCTATGTCATCGGCTTCAACGACAAGGCGGCCCTCCGGGCGAGCGAGGTCGGGGGCAAGTACGCCGAGTAGGCCGATGGCGCAAGTGTGGATCGACGGGGCTCAAGCAGGGGTGGCCGGACGCCGATGGCAGGGGCATGGAAAAACGTTCTTTCGTCGCCGCGGAGCGTCCTCTGCTCCGGCGGTCGATCTTGACAGCAACCGGAATGCTCGGCGTCCAGTGGGCCGTGGCGCCGGCGGCGTCGGCGATGCCGGGCGCGTCGGCGGTACCCGAGGCCCCGGGGCTCGGCACCGCGCCGGCCGAGGCGTACTCGCCGCACCGCGCGGTGCATGCGGGTGAGGAGGGGCTGCGGGCGCTGTTCGGGTCGGAGAACCGCCGGGTCCGTACGCAGGAGCGGGTCGTCGCGGTGACCTTCAACGCGGCCTGGAACGCCGCTGGCCTGGAGCGCATCCTCGAAGAGCTGGCCGTCCGCCGCGCGCCCGCCACCTTCTTCCCGACCGGCGATTTCGCCGACCGGCACCGCGAGGTGATCAGGAGGATCGCGACCGCGGGGCACGGTCTGGGCAACCACTCCTACAGCCACCCCCACTTCAGAGAGCTGACCGTGGCCGGCAGACGGCGCGAGGTGCGGGCGGCGGACCAGGCCCTGCGCGCCGCCGGGGCGGGAGGGGCTCTGACGCCGTTCTTCCGGTTCCCCTACGGCGAGACCGGCCCCGCCGAGATCAGCGAAGTCAACGCGCTGGGGTTCGCGGACATCGAGTTCACCACCGACACCAACGGCTGGATGGGCACCGAGGGTGGCATGACGGTGGACCGCGCGGTGCAACGGGCCCTGGACGTCCTGCGCCCGGGGGCGATCATCCAGATGCACCTCGGCGCCTCCGGGGGCCGCACCGAAGTGCTCGACGCCCACGCCCTCCCGTGGATCCTCGACGGCATCGCGACCCGCGGCTACCGCGTCATCGACCTCCGCACCCTGCTCACCACGTCGGCCCACCCGGCACGTTCCCCGCGGTGACGCGGCCCCCGGCCGTGGCGCCTTGACGCCCGCCCCGTCCCGTACGACTTATTGACCCACAGTCAACTCCAGTGGTTCAGTGGCTCAGTCACTGAACCACCGAATCACCGAATCACTGAGGGCTGGGGGCACCGTATGGGCGCACTGCCACGCGAGAGCATCGTCGACGTCCTGGAGCAACGACTGCGTGAGCAGATACTCGCCGGCCGGCACCCGGCCGGCAGTTATCTGCCGCCGGAACGCGAACTCGCGGACGAGTTCGGGGTCAACCGCACCACGCTCAAGCACGCCTTCGGCAGGCTGGCGCACGCGGGACTGCTGGAGACACGGCACGGCGTGGGCACCCGTGTGCGGGACTTCCTGCGTCTCGGCGGTGCGGATCTCCTGCCGATGCTGGTGCGGCACAGCCCGGACTGGATCGGCGAGATCTTCGAAGTGCGGCGCAGCATAGGAGCGTTGATCGCCGAACGTGCCGCTGCCCGTGCCACCACCGCCCAAGTGGTCGAACTCCAGCGGCTGATGGCGGCTGTCGGGGAGGCGGACGACGGCGAGGGGGTGCAGCTCGCGGACGCCGAGGTGCACCGGGCGCTCGCCCGCGCCACGGGCAACCGGGTGTACGTCCTGCTGACCAACACCCTGTTCAACGCCTACCTGCCGGTGCGCGCGGCCCTCGTCGGGCCCTTCACCGACGCCCGTGCCGCGCACGACCGGCTGGCACCGGTGGTCGAGGCCGTGGCCGCGAGGGACGAAGAGGCGGCGCGCACCGCCGCGGGCGCCTATCTGTCGGCCACCGAACGCATCATGCTCGAGGGACTGGCGGGCTCCCGCACACGCGGGGACGGTGCCTCATGACCGCACGCGGGACGGTGTTCCGGGAGACGTTGCTGGGCCGCGTGCGCATGACCGACGAGGAGCACGAGCGCCCCGTACGACTCGACCTCGTGGCCCGGGCCGACACCGTGCTGCTGCCCCACCGCACGACACCGGCGCGACTGACCGGACGCGTACGGATCGCGGGGCGGGCGGACGACGCCGAAGCGGAAGGGGAGTTGGAGGTCTCGCCGCTGGCCCGCCGCCGGATCCGCTACCGGATCACGTTCGCATCCGAGGGCCGCCGACTGGTGCTGGACGGCTGGAAGTCGCTCTCGCCCGCACGTCCGGTCGCCTCGACCACCGTCCTGCCCTACACCCTCTACGAGGACGGCGAACGCGTCGGCGAGGGCACCCTGCGTTTCCCCCTCGCCACCGGCCTGCTCCCCTTCCTGGCGAGCTTCCGCTTCCCGCGCACGGCCCCGCCCGACGCGGACCGGCAGCTGGAGCCGCGCTGGGACGGCAGCCCGGGGCGGACGGAGGTCTGGTACACGACCCTGACCGACCCGGCGACCGGCAGCGGAGTCTGGCTGCACCATGAAGTGGTCGCCCCCACGGACGGCTCCGGCGCCTACGCCCACGGCTGGATCGCCGTCTTCCCCAAGGACGGCCCCGCCCGGCACACCCGCTTCGGCCCCGAACCGTTCACCGGTGAGCGGCAAGGCTTCACCGCCGACGGCATCCGCGCCCACCCCGGCCTGCTGGCCGGCACCGCCGGCTCGTTCACCTGGTCCCTCACCGAGACACCCGAGGGCGTGCCGCTGCACACCTTCCCCCGCTGGTCCTGGCGCCGCCCCTGGCTGCCGGCCAGCCACATGCTGCCGTACGCCCGCTGCCGCTACAGCGGATTCGTGCGGTACGGCGACGGTGACGAGCTGCGGCTCGACGGGGCCGTCGGGGCGAGCGCCCGCATCTACGGCCACGGCAACGCGCGGCGCTGGGCCTGGCTCCACGCCGACCTGGGCGACGGAGACGTACTGGAGGTCGTGGCCGCCGTGTCCATGCGACCGGGGCTGAACAGACTGCCTCCACTGGTGTTCCTGCGTCTGCTGCGCGGCGGACGGACCTGGCCCACGCGGGCGGAACGCACCGCCGTCGGCTGGGCGGGCCTCGGCCGGTTCCGGGCGGACATCGGCCTGCCCGAGTGGCGGGTGACCGGCCGCGCTGGCCGCCGCCGCATCCGCGTCACCGTGACCCAGCCGCCGGAGCGGACCTTGGCACTCGACTACACCGACCCCGACGGCTCACCCGCCGTCTGCCGCAACAGCGAGACCGCGGACGCGGTCGTGGACCTGGAGCGATGGTGGGGACGATGGCGGCGGGAAGCCGTATGGCGGCTCTCGGGCACCGCACACGCGGAGGTCGGCGACCGATGACACCCGCTCCTGCCTCCGCCCTCGCGGCAGTCGCCGCCGCACTCCTCGCCGACGACGGCACGGCCGAATGGACACGCGCCGTGCCACGCCGCCTGGAGACGCTGCTGGACGCCATGCCGGCCTCCGCACGCACGGCGATACGCGGCGCTGCGACGGCGATCGACGCCTACGCCGTGACCCGCACGGGCCGCCGACTGAGCACGCTCGGCACCGCCGAACGGGAGCACGTGATGGCCGCACTCGCCGCCCGACGCGCTCTGTTGCCCCTCCTGGACGCGGTCAAGGTTCCGGTGCTGCTCGCGGCCGGCACGGAACGCATGATGCACCTCAAGGACCGCGTGCACCACGCCCCCGCCCTCACGTCCTCAGCCCCCGGACCCGCCGGGCCCTCCGCACCCACCGCCGCCGGACGCGTCGCCCCCGACGACCCGCCGCTGGACTGCACCCCCTCCCACAGCTGGCCGACGCGTTCCACCGCCGACGCCGTAGTCGTCGGTTCGGGGGCGGGCGGCGCGATGGCCGCGCGCACACTGGCCCGGGCGGGCCTGCGCGTCGTCATCGTCGAGGAGGGCGAGCACCACACCACCGAGTCCTTCCGGCGCAGAACCCCGCTCGACCGCTTCACCGACCTGTACCGGGACGGCGGTGCCACCATCGCCCTCGGCAACCCGCCACTGGTCCTGCCCGTCGGTCGCGCTGTCGGCGGCACCACCGTCGTCAACTCCGGTACCTGCTACCGCACTCCGGACCACGTCCGCTCCCGCTGGCGGAGCCACTACGGATTCGCCGCCGCCGAAGACCTCGACGCCCACCTCGACGAGGTGGAACGCACCCTGCGCGTGGCATCCCAGCCACTGGACGTCCTCGGCAACAACGGACTGCTCGCACTCGCCGGCGCGAAGGAGCTGGGCTGGGCCGCGGCGCCGCTGCGCCGCAACGCCCCGGGCTGCCGCGGCTCCTGCCAGTGCGTCGTGGGCTGCCCCACCGGCGCCAAGCAGAGCGTCCAGCTGTCCGTGCTGCCCGAGGCGTGCGCCTTCGGTGCCCGGATCGTGACGGGCGCCCGCGTCCGGCGCATCCTCACCGACCGCGACCGGCCCGGCGGCCCACGAGCCGCGGGCGTGGTCGTGAGCCGCCCGGACGGCAGCGAACTCGAGATCCTCAGCCCCGTCGTCGTGGTCGCCGCGGGAGCCCTTCTCACCCCGGCCCTGCTGCGCCGCTCCGGCCTGGGCGGCCACCCCCGGACCGGCCGAAACCTCAGCGTGCACCCGGCCATCAGCGTGGCGGGCCGCTTCAGCCGACCGGTCACCGGCTGGGAGGGCGTCCTCCAGAGCGTGGGAGTGGAGGAGCTGCGCTCGGACGGCATCCTGATCGAGGCCACCGCGGCACCCCCGGGCATGAGTTCGTTCGTGCTGCCGGGTGTCGGACGTGCCCTGCGCCGCGAACTCGAGGAGACGCAGCAACTGGCGACACTGGGCGCCATGGTCGCCGACCGGCCCTCGGGCCGTGTCCTCGGCCGGGACCGCACGCTGCTGCGCTACGCCCTGGCGCCGCGCGACGCCAGCCGCCTGCTGCGCGCCCAACGCGCCATGGGCCGCCTGCTGTTCGCCGCCGGCGCCGAGGAGGTCCTGACCGGCGTACCTCACGCACCGCGTGCGGGCACTCCCGGCCAACTGGAGGTGCTGCTGGACATGGTGACGGTACGTCAGCGGCACCTGTCGGCCTTCCACCCCACCGGCACGGCAGCCGCGGGGGCCGACCCCGAGCGGTCACCTGCCGATCCGGAGGGGCGCCTGCGCGGCGTCCACGGCGTGCTGATCGCCGATGGGTCCGTGCTGCCCAGCTGCCCACAGGTGAATCCGCAGCTGAGCATCATGGCGGCAGCCCTCGCCGTCACCGAACGCTTCGCGGCGCGTGCGTGAGAACCGGCGTCGGTCCGGGCGGGTCCGGACCGCTGGGATTCGGACACCCGTCAACCCGCCCCGTCAGCCCGCCTCGGGCAGGGCGAAGACGGCGCAGGTGGCGGTCCCGTGGGCGTACAGCCTGCCGTCGTCCGCTCCCACGAGACGGGCCTGCGCGGTCGCCGTCGTACGGCCGACATGGACGGCCCTGCCCTCGCAGCGCAGCGTCGGAGTCGTCGCCGACACCGGCCTGACCATGTTCACCCCCAGCTGAACGGTGGTGTAGGCGCGACCGGCGGGCAGTGCGGTCAGCACGGCGGTACCGAGTGCGGAATCGAGGAGGGTCGCCATGTACCCGCCGTGGACCGAGCCCATGGGATTGAAGAGGTGTTCCCCCGGCTCCCCCTCGAAGGCGGCCTCGCCTTCCCCGACCGCGACCAGACGAAAGCCGAGCGTCCCGCAGATCGGGGCCTCGGGCAGCCGGCCGTCCAGGCTCATGCGGGCCAGTTCGAGGCCGGTGTGAGCACCTATGTCCGCGTAGCTTTTCGGTGGCTGCCAGGTGTGGGTGCGCGAGCGGTGGTTGCCGTGCGGGGGCACGGCTTCGTCAGCGGTGATGCTGTGGTGGTGTGGGGTGGGCGGTGCCATGGCTCTGTTCGTCCTTTTCGGTTACGGGATGCCGGGAGGGCCGGGCGGCAGCGCGCAACGGTGCGCTGCCGCCCGGCCGTGGGATCAGGGGAGCTTGACTGCCAGGAGGTCGACCGGCCGGATGTCCGGTGCCTCGCTGAGCATGGTCTCGGCGGCCTCCATCAGCGCGGCGGCGATGCGGCCCCGCAGATGTCCCTGCCGCCCCTGCTCGTCCTCGAAGGTGTCGAAGACTCCGAAGGTGGTGGCGCTCTGCCGGAACGCGAACCAGGTGACGGTGTGCTCCTCCTGCTCCGCCGGCTGCGCCGCGTCCCGCAGCAGGGCCTCGACCTTCTCGGCGTACTCCGGCTTGGCCTCGATGCGGGCCAGCAGCCCCAGCTTCGTCATGGTGCGCTCCTCTGTCTGTGATCACCGAATGAATGGGCGGTGCCGGTACCGGGCACCGGATGTCGTCCGGACCTCACTGAACCTAGGCCGCCGCAGCCGGCGCGCACAGTGTCGGAAACGATGCTTTCGATATCGTTTCCGTCATGGATGTGGCTGTGCTGACGTACGACGGTGTGTTCGACTCCGGGCTTGCCGCCCTGCTCGACGTGCTCGACGGGGCGAACGCCATGCGCGAGGAGCTCCCCGAGCCCCCTCCCGCATGGAACGTGTCCACGATCGGCTTCCGCCGCCGGATCCGTACGGGAGCGGGGCACGTGGTCGAGACACAACCGGCCGACACGGCCGAGGACGCCGATCTGCTGCTGGTGCCCGCGCTGGCCGAGCGGCGGCCCGACGCGCTGGTCGCGCATGTCTCGGGCCCGGACGCCGCGCCGGTGCGGCGCCTGGTGGCCGAGACCCGTGAACGCCGCATCCCTGTCGCGTCCGCCTGCACGGGTACGTTCCTGCTGGCCGAGTCCGGGGTCCTCGACGGGCGCCGGGCCACCACGAGTTGGTGGCTCGCGCCCTGGTTCCGCAAGCGCTATCCGGCGGTGACCCTCGACCAGACCCGTATGGTCACCACCTCCAAGGGGGTGACCACGGCCGGCGCGGCGTTCGGGCACGTCGACCTCGCGCTCGCCGTCGTCCGCATGACCAGCCCCGCCCTCGCGGAACTCGTCGCCCGCTACCTGGTCGTCGACGAGCGCCCGTCGCAGGCGGCGTACACGATCTCCTCCGCCCTCGCGCAGAGTGACCCGACGCTCGCGGCGTTCGAGCGCTGGGCCCGGACGCATCTGGACGAGCCGCTCTCGATCGCCGACGCGGCGCGCGCCCTCGGCGTCAGCGAACGCACGCTCCAGCGTGCCGTGCGCCGCACCCTCGGCACCTCACCCGTCCGCTTCGTCCAGGACCTGCGCGTCGAGCGCGCCTCCCACCTGCTGCGCACCACGGACCTGCCGCTGGAGGTCATCGCCCGCAAGGTCGGCTACGAACACGCCAACACCCTGCGCATCCTGCTCCGCGAGCGCACCGGGGAGACGGCGAGCGCACTGCGGGGGCGTTGACCCGCCCGAACCGCGGTCGGCGTCGCGGCGGAGCAGGCTGTGGTCCGGCGTCGGGCGGTGATCCGGCGTCGGGCTGCGCTCCGTACCAGGTCGGCCGACAATGGCAGTGGTCGCACGTCCGGCCCGCCCACGACGCCGCGGCGGCGTCGGCCCGAGAGGAACGTGCACATGCGTGCTGAGTCTTCGCCGGCCGCGCGGACGGGAGCATTCATCGCGGTGGCGGTCGCCCTGTTCTGCATCCAGCTCGACTTCTTCGCGCTGAACCTCGCCGTACCCGGCATCGCCGACGAGTTCGGCGTCACCCCCTCGGCCGCCCAGTGGACGCTGTCCGCGTACATGCTCTCCATCGGCTGCTGCTTCATCGTGGGCGGACGCTACGGCGATGTCTTCGGACGCCGGGGCGCCCTGCTCGGCGGCACCGCGCTGTTCGCCGCCGGATCGGTCGGCTGCGCGCTCGCGCCGGGGCTGTGGCCGCTGGTCGGGGCGCGGATCGTGCAGGGCATCGGGGCGGGCTTCGTCTTCCCGGTGTCGGTCTCGGTGATCACCAACGCCTTCCCGGACGCGACCCGGGCACGTGCCCTGGGCGCGGTGTTCGGGATCGCGAACGTGGGCACGGCGCTGGGGCCGTTCGTCGGCGGAGGTTTCACGGAGGGGCCCGGCTGGCGCTGGATCTTCTGGCTCCTCGCCCCGCTGAGCGTGCTGGCTCTGCTCCTGGCCCTCGTGTGCGTCCCCGATTCCCGGGATCCCACGGCCCCTCGCCAGCTCGACCTGACCGGCTGTCTCACCGTCGTGTGCTGCCTGGCCGCGCTCACGCTGGCCGTGGAGCGGGGGAGCGTCTGGGGCTGGGACCACGCCCGCACCCTCACGCTGCTGGCCCTCGCCGCCGTCGCGGGCGTGCTGTTCGTACGGCGGGAGCGGCGCGCCCGGCACCCCCTCATCGATCTGCGGCTCTTCCGCAACACGCCCTACGTCCTGGTGACCGGCACCGGAACCGTCACCAACATGGGCTACGCCGTCACCGTCTTCGTCTCGACGCTGTACCTCCAGCAGGTGCGGGGGCTCTCACCGCTCGAGGCGGGCGTGGTGTTCCTGGCCCCCGCCGTTCTCGTGGCGCTCAGCGGGCCGCTCGGCGCCAGGCTGTCCCCGCACATGCGGCCGACGGCGGTGATGGCACTGGCCGGCACGATCGCCGGAACGGGCATGATCGCGCTCAGCCTTGTCACCGCCTGGTGGCTGTACGTCCCGGTGTTCGCCTGGTGCGGACTGGGCCTCGGCCTGGGCTGGACCTTCGCCAGCGTCGCCACCCAGCAGGTCGTGGCGCCCGAACGAGCCGGCGAGGCCTCGGGCGTGCTGCTGACGTTCCTGGTCACGCTCGGCGGAGTGGCGCTGGCGGGCGCCGCGGCTGCCATCACGGCGATGGTGCCGGAACGCTCCCCTCAGGCCGCTTACGACATGATCCTCCGCTTCGGAGGCGCCGTGATCCTCGCGGCTGCCGTCGTCGTCATGGCCCTGCGCCACCGGCGCGCGGTACCGGACAAGGTGCCGGTCGATTCCCGGTCGTCTCATGACGGGCGGGCGCCGTGAGAGAAAGGACAGATCTCCGCCGGAACCTCCGCTCCGAACTGCGGCCCCCCGATCCGCGCGGGTGGGTGTGGTGGCTGCCGTTGGTCGCCGTGCTCGTGGACGTGCTCGCCGAACTGATCGTCAGGGGCCGTGAACCGGTGAGCTTCCTGCTCATCGCCGTACCGCCGTTGGCGGCGGCGACCCGCGGCCCGCGCGGCACCGCTCTGTCGGCGGTGGTGTGCCTGGGCCTGCAGATGTGGATGGCGGCCCGGCGCCCCGGCCATTTCGACGAACAGCACCATGTCGCCGTCTACGCGGCGATGACGCTCATCGGCATCGCCAGCGTCGCGCTGGCCGAGCAGCGGGAGCGCACCCGCCGGCATCTGATCCGGGCCAACTCCGTCGCCGAGGCCATGCAGCGCACCCTGCTGCGCCCCGTGCCCCGCCGGCTCGGTCCGGTGCGCGCGGCCGGGTTCTATGAGGCGGGGGAGGGCGGCACTCTGGTTGGCGGGGATCTGTACGACGTCTGCGAGACGCCCTTCGGGGTGCGGGCGATCATCGGTGATGTCCGGGGCAAGGGGCTGGGCGCGGTCCAGACGGTCGCCGCGGTGCTGGGCAGTTTCCGGGTCTCGGCGCACGAGTGGCAGAGCCTGACCAGCCTGGCCCAGCGACTGGAACTCAGCATCGCCCGCAACAGCCCGGCCGGCGAGGACGGCGACCCCGAACTGTTCGTGACCGCCCTGGTGCTGGAGTTCCCGCCGGGCGGCGACGAGGTACGGATCGTCGACCGGGGCCACCCCCCTCCCGTGGCGGTCGGCCCGCAAGGTGCCCGGCGGCTCGACACGGCGCCCGGGCTGCCCCTGGGCCTCGGCGCACTGGGAGCGGACGGCGACGACACGACGGTGCACCGGCTCGCACCCTCGGAGGTGCTGGTCCTGCACACCGACGGCGTGAGCGAGGCGCGCGACGCAGCCGGTGTCTTCTACCCGGTCCTGGAACGCCTCGGCGAACGGTTCACCGGCGAGCGCGCCCCCGACCCGGAGGCGGTCGTCACCTTCGTACGGACCGACGCGGACCACTGGTCGGCGGACTCCGACAACGACGACCGGGCCGTCCTCGCCCTCGCCCTGCGGGCTCCGGAAGAACGCGCAGGCCGCAGCGGCAGAACCCGTCGTGGACAGGCAAGTTGAGCGTTCACCAGTTCTGGTAATCAAATACAACTTTGCGATTTCTTGGTGTAGCTCGGCCGACGATTACGTGAGCCTCATGGGCACCAGGCGGTGACCGCGGCCCCGCCAGAACCGAGGGCACCACGGTCACCGTCCCCCCATGTACGGTGAGAGGCACCAACGATGAACATGAACCGCGCGCTGCGGTACGGCGGCCGTACGCTGGCGCTCACGGCGACCGCTGTCGGGATGATCGCGACGGCAGTGCCCGCAGCGGCCGAGGAACAGCCCACGGCGGAGCAGATCCTGGCCGACTGCGCTTCCGGCGAAGGCAAGTGCTCCTTCAACTCCCCCCAGATCGGCAAGGCTTACCTCGGCGAACCCCGTCAGGTCTCGGAACTGCTCTTCAACTGCACCGAATCGGCCGCGTCCCAGTCGATGGCCTGGGCCGACACCGTGGGCTCCTCCCACTCGGTGGGAGCCTCTGTCACCGTCGGCGGCGGCATCGAGGGCATCATCACCGCCAGCGTGACCGCGACGTACAACTACACCTGGCAGAGCTCGCGCACGGAGACCAGCACCTTCACCGTGTCCGTGCAGCCGGGTGAGGTGGGCTGGATCTCCCGCGCCCAGGTGATGCAGCAGATATCCGGCACCTGGCAGACCCACTACGACGACCCCAAGTGGGGCCACTACTACTGGTTCGTCCCCGACGTCGTCACCGGCCCCGCCCCGAACGGCACGGACGGCGTGCACAACGCGGTCGTGGTCAAGTCCCGCAAGATGACGGCCGACGAGAAGAAGCTCTGCTCGACGGGCTCCACGAAGAACGAGGTCTTTACCCGGGCCGGCTGATCCGGCCGCGGCGCCCAGGCCGACGCGCCGCCGATCCCACCGGATGCGAACACAGGGGCCCCGCCGCCGAGGAGAGCGCGGCGGGGCCCTTCCTGTATTTCTGTTCGACGCTCAACTCATTGACAGGTCCGGACCAAAGTGCAACGCTGAGAGCGCTCTCAGAACTCCCTGAACCGGCCACCGTCGAACGGAGAAAGAGCATGTTACGAACACTCAGGCGCCGCGCCACCGCCGCGGGGGTGTCCCTCGTGACGGCCGTCGCCGGCTCCCTGCTCGCCACCGGCGTGGGCGCGCCGGCCCACGCCGCCGTCCCCGCGACGATCCCCCTGAAGATCACCAACAACTCCGCCCGTGGCGAGCAGGTGTACATCTACAACCTCGGCACGGAACTGTCGACCGGACGGCAGGGCTGGGCCGACGCCGGCGGCACCTTCCACCCCTGGCCCGCGGGCGGGAACCCGCCGACCCCCGCGCCCGACGCCGCGATCACCGGTCCGGCGGCGGGACAGTCGATGACGATCCGCATGCCGAAGTTCTCGGGCCGCGTGTACTTCTCCTACGGCCAGAAACTGGTCTTCAAGCTCACCACCGGGGGCCTGGTCCAGCCCGCGGTGCAGAACCCGACCGACCCCAACCGGAACATCCTGTTCAACTGGTCGGAGTACACCCTCAACGACTCCGGCCTATGGATCAACAGCACACAGGTCGACATGTTCTCCGCGCCCTACTCCGTAGGCGTGCAGCGGGGCGACGGCAGCACCGCGAGCACCGGCCGGCTCAAGCCCGGCGGCTACAACGGCTTCTTCAACGCCCTCAGAGGCCAGCCCGGAGGCTGGGCCAACCTGATCCAGACCCGCCCCGACGGCACCGTGCTGCGCGCCCTGTCACCGCTGTACGGACTGGAGACCGGCGCACTCCCGGCCGGCGTCATGGACGACTACATCAACCGCGTCTGGCAGAAGTACTCCACCTCGACCCTGACGGTCACCCCGTTCGCCGACCAGCCGGGCACCAAGTACTACGGACGCGTCCTAGGCGGCGTCATGAACTTCACCAACAGCGCCGGGACCACGGTCACCACCTTCCAGAAACCCGACGCCTCCTCGGTCTTCGGCTGTCACAGGAAGCTGGACGCGCCGAACGACCTGGTACGCGGCCCGATCTCACGCACTCTGTGCGCCGGCTTCAACCGCTCCACGCTCCTGGTCAACCCCAACCAGCCCGACACCTCCGCCGCCGGCTTCTACAAGGACGACGTCACCAACCACTACGCCCGCAAGATCCACGCCCAGACGGTCGACGGGAAGGCGTACGCGTTCGCCTTCGACGACGTCGGCCATCACGAGTCCCTCGTGCACGACGGCAACCCGCGCCAGGCCCACCTCACCCTCGACCCCTTCAGCTGACCGCCCGCCCACCGGCCACCCCCGCCTCACCCGTTGGACCGACAGGGTGGAGGTCGCCGTACCGCTCGGCTTGTATGCCCAGGTGGTGGTCATAGCGGCTGCTAGCTTCGCCTGCTGTTGACAGCATCCGGGTTTCTGTCCAGTCGTGGTGAACCCATGACTTCGAGCCGAGGCGAAGGTGACGGGTATGAGCGAAGAGTCGGACGGCTCCGCGGTTGCTCCTTTCAAGCGCAGGAGCTTTCTGGCATCGGCGGCCCTCGCGGCCGGCGCGCCCGCCGTGGGGGCCGGTGCCGGGGAGGCCACCGCGGCGCCGGCCACCGCCTCACAGGCCGCGCCCGGCCTCGGCTCCGTGGCGCGACTGCTGGCCGTCCCCGAGAACGACCGCGGGGTCGCCTGGCTCGCATCGGCGCTTCAGGTGGCCGTAGGGCTCGAACTCGCCACCATTCCACCGTACTTGTGCGGCTGGTGGTCCATCAGGGACCAGGGCAGCCAGGTGGCACGGATGATCCGGCGCATCGCCGCCGACGAGATGTACCACCTGGGCATCGTCTGCAACCTGCTCGTGGCGATCGGCGGCAGACCGCAGATCAAGGCCGCCGCGCCCGTCTTTCCCGGCCCGCTGCCCGGCGGCGTACGGGCCGGGGTGACGGTCTATCTGTCCGGGCTGACGAAACCGTTCGTCCGCGACGTGATGATGGCCATCGAAGCACCCGAGGAATCACTGGTCAGAAACGCGCAGACGTCCCCGACCGTCGGTGAGTTCTACACGGACATGCTCAAGGCGTTCCACGCAGTGCGCCCCCGACTCACGGTGCACGGACAGGTGTCCGAGCACGTCGCCGGCGATGACCTGCGACCTCTGGCCGACCTGGAAGACGTCGAGCGGGCCATCGAGATCATCAGGGAACAGGGCGAGGGCACTGCCGGTTCCCCCGCCGAGTCGTTCGAGGACGATCACCCCGCGCACTACTACGCCTTCGGCGAGATCTACCACGGCCGCGAACTGCGCCGGACCGACGAGGGCTGGCAGTACGTCGGCGCTCCCGTACCCTTCCCCGAGGTCCGCCCGATGGCCCCGGTCCCGGTGGGCGGCTGGCGCAACCCCCCGGCCCGTGTCGGACAGCTCCTGTTCCGTTTCGACGCCACCTACAGCACCGTCCTGGACAAGCTCGACGCTGCCTGGTCCGGCGGCGGCCACCGCGCCCTGAACGCGGCCCTCCACGCGATGCGCGCCCTGGAGGACCCGGCCGTGGAACTGATGGAAACCAAGATCCCCCACGCCCCGGGCAACTACGGCCCGCAGTTCCGCGCACTCCCCAGGCCGACTCACGCATCGTGACACCGGCGCCTGCGCCGAGGACTCCTTGCAGGGCGGCCCTCAGCCGACCGCGCGGCTCTCGGTGTGCTCGACGAGCTCCCGACTCCACGGTCACCGGCCGGGCCGGGTCGCGCCTCGGTACGGCCCGCCATGTCATGCCCCGCCGAGAACCTCGCGCGAGCCCAGGAACTCGATCGTCCGACGCGTCAGGAGCCCCGCGGCATCCGGATCGTGGGACGGCAGCGAACCGTCCGCGAACAGGTGCTGGTCCCCGGGGTACAGGAACAACTCCGCGTCGGCGCAATCGGAGACGAACGCGCGGGCAGCGCCGATGTCCTCGGCGAAGAACGGATCGGCCTCCTTCGCATGCACCTGCACCGGCACCCGAGCAGGCCATGCCGGGCCGAACTCCGAGACGGGGATGCAGGCGTGGAACAGGAGCGCGCCCCGCGCGCCCGCCCGCGTCTGCGCCAGTTTCTGCGCGGGCAGCACACCGAGTGAGAAGCCTGCGTAGACGACGTCCTGCGGCAGGTGGTCGGCCGCGCGAACGCCGCGCTCGGTCAACTCGCCGAAGCCGATCCGCTCGACGTAGCCCTGACCCTCTTCGAGGGAGGCGAAGGTGCGTCCGTCGAAGAGGTCTGGCGTGTGGACGGTGTGGCCGACCGCGCGCAACTCGTCGGCGAAAGCGGCGACTCCCGACGTCAGCCCCTGCGAGTGATGGAACAGTACGACCTCGGTCATGCTCAAACTCCTTGCCCGGCGCATAGCGAATGATCCGGAACTTTAGAATAATCGAAGAGTGTCGATCAATCACCGTTTCCCCAACTACGACCTCTCCGACATCACAGAGGTGACTGCCCCGGCGCAGCTCCGCGCGCTGGCCCACCCACTGCGCAACGCCATCCTCGAACTGCTCCTCGAACGCGCCGCGACGGTGAGCGAACTGGCCGCCGCGCTCGACCGCCCGAAGAGCACGGTCGCGCACCACGTGAGCGTCCTGGTCGACGCCCAGCTGCTGAGGGTCGTGCGGACCCGCCGGGTGCGGGCCATCGACGAGCGCTACTACGGCCGTACCGCGCGCATCTTCCGCGTGGGCACCGTCAGCCCCACCGAGGCGGGCGACGCGCCGTACTGCACCAACGATCTCGCCACGGCGGCGGCCGAGTCGGCCGCCGCACACCAGGCAGACCAACTGTCCTCGATCGTGCGGCATGTGCGGATCCCGCGGGAACAGGCCCGCGAGTTCTGGGCGCGGGTCCTGGAGCTCGCCGACGACTACGCGCAGCTGCCGCGCGGAGGCGATGTGGTGTACGGCTTCGCAGCCGGGCTCTACCCGACCGATGGTCCGGCGCTACCGGAGGCCGAGTCCGCGGCCGACCCGGACCGGCCCTAGAACGGCGGCGGGAGCAGGCGTCCGGGGGCATTGTCAGTGGTGGCAGGCAGGATGACAGGCATGACAACACCTGTTGCGCAGATCGTGGACGCCGCCGCCTATGCGCGGGCCGTCGAGGACGTCGTGCGGGCCGCTGCCGCCTATTACACGGACGGCACCTCGCCCTTGGACGACGACACCTACGACCGGATGGTGCGAGGCATCACCGCGTGGGAGGCCGATCACCCCGACCAGGTGCTCCCCGACTCGCCGACCGGGAAGGTCGCCGGCGGTGCCGTCGAGGGCGACATACCGCACACCATCGCGATGCTGAGCCTGGACAACGTGTTCTCGCCCGAGCAGTTCACCGCATGGACGGCATCGCTGGCCCGCCGCCTCGGGCACGCGGCCGAGCGATACAGCGTCGAACCGAAACTCGACGGCCTGGCGATCGCGGCCCGCTACACACAGGGCCGGCTGACACGGCTGATCACACGCGGCGACGGGACGGCCGGGGAGGACGTCTCGCACGCGATGGGCACCATCGAGGGCCTGCCCGAAACCCTGGCCGAACCGGTCAGCGTGGAGGTGCGCGGCGAAGTCCTCATGACAGGCACCCAGTTCGAGCATGCCAACGAGGTGCGCACCGCGCACGGCGGTCAGCCCTTCGCCAACCCACGCAACGCCGCCGCGGGCACCCTGCGCGCCAAGGAGCGGGCCTACACGGTCCCGATGACCTTCTTCGGCTACGCCCTGCTGCCGTTGCCCGACACCGACGACGCCCTGGCCGCACGGCTGGACGACCTCGCCCACAGCGAACTCATGGCACTCGCGGCCGAACTGGGCGTCGACACCACCGCCACCACCGTGGTGCCCGGTGTCACCGCGGCCACGACCGACGAGGTGCTGACCCGGGTGCGGCACATCGCCGCACTGCGCGCCGAGTTGCCGTTCGGCATCGACGGGATCGTCATCAAGGCCGACCTCGCCGCCGACCAGAAGGCGGCCGGATCCGGATCGAGAGCCCCGCGCTGGGCGATCGCCTACAAGCTGCCCGCCGTGGAGAAGATCACCCGGCTGCTGGAGGTCGAATGGAACGTGGGGCGCACCGGCATCATCGCCCCGCGAGGCGTTCTGGAACCGGTCGAGATCGACGGCTCCACCATCACCTACGCCACGCTGCACAACCCCGCCGACATCACCCGGCGTGACCTGCGTCTGGGCGACCAGGTGATGGTCCACCGCGCCGGCGATGTCATCCCGCGCATCGAGGCACCCGTCGCCCACCTGCGCACCGGTGCCGAGAAACCGATCGCCTTCCCCGAGGTGTGCCCGCGCTGCGGTTCGGCCATCGACACCGGCCAGGAACGCTGGCGGTGCGAGCAGGGCCGCAACTGCCATCTCGTCGCGTCCCTCTCCTACGCCGCGGGCCGCGACCAGCTCGACATAGAGGGCCTCGGCGCCACCCGCGTCGTGCAGCTCGTCGAGGCCGGACTGGTGGCCGATCTGGCCGACCTGTTCACCCTGACCCGGGAGCAACTCCTCGGTCTGGAGCGGATGGGCGAGACCAGCACCGACAATCTCCTGGCCGCCCTCAGCACCGCCAGGACCCGGCCCTTGTCACGTGTGCTGTGCGCCCTCGGCATCCGTGGCACGGGGCGCTCCATGTCCCGTCGTATCGCCAGACACTTCGCCACGATGGACAACATCCGTGCCGCCGACGCCGAGCAGATCCAGCAGGTCGAAGGCATCGGAGCCGAGAAGGCACCCGCCATCGTCGCCGAACTCGCGGAACTCGCCGGGCTGATCGACAAGCTCGCGGCGGCCGGAGTGAACATGACCGAGCCCGGCGCCGTCCACGCACCGGTGGACGCCACCGATGCGGAGACCGAAGCCGGCACCGCCCTCACCGTGACCGCCTCCGAGCCCCCCGCGGGCCCCCTCGCCGGCATGGCCGTCGTGGTCACCGGGGCGATGACCGGCTCGCTCGAGAAACTGACCCGCAACGAGATGAACGAACTCATCGAACGGGCAGGCGGTCGCGCCTCCTCCAGCGTGTCCAGGAA
Source organism: Streptomyces sp. M41 (assembly GCF_043673425.1). Taxonomy (NCBI): domain Bacteria; kingdom Bacillati; phylum Actinomycetota; class Actinomycetes; order Kitasatosporales; family Streptomycetaceae; genus Streptomyces; species Streptomyces sp. M41. The sequence goes on from NZ_JBIMKE010000009.1 coordinate 103,536, forward strand.
GACCAGCCTCGTCGTCGCCGGGGAAGGCGCCGGATCCAAGCGCACGAAGGCGGAGAACCTCGGCATTCGCCTCGTCACGCCCGACGAGTTCGCCATCCTGACAGCCGACTACGTCGACCACGCCGACCACGCCGAACAGGCCGGCTAGGCCAACCACGCCGACTCATCCGTACGGACGGCGTATAGACGGTGGACCTCCGTCGGCAGGACGCCGAGGCCCGAGCATCCGCACTCGGGTCCCGGCGTCTCGAAGGCGTTCAGGCGGCCGGCGCGAGTTGCTGTCAGCAGGTGCGGCCGACGTAATGCGCACCCTGGATCTTGTCAGCCGAGCCCAGCCAGGTCCTGCCGGGTGCGACACACCGCTCGTAGTCGGCCGCGTAGGCGACCCTGACATGGATGACCACCCGTGAGCCGTCCGAGGTGCAGTGGTTGTAGTAGGCGTCGGCGCTCGTCTCGTAGAAGCCGCACGGGTCGGCTGCCGCGGGGCTGGACTGGGCGGTCACCGCGCCGAGGGAGGTGAGCACGAGGGCGGCGGAACCGAGCGCGCCGGTCACGATACGACGAAGACTCAAGGGGAACTCCTTTGCCGATCAGGTCGGTTGCAGGCACCAGAATGACCGCGCCCGCCCCTCGCGACTGAGCGAAGATCATGCCGTTCACCTGGTGAATCGTTCGCTCTGTAGGTCGTAGGGATGATCTTGCTCGGGTTGTGGGGCCGGCCTGAACCCGACCGTGTAGAGCCGTCCTGATTTGCGACGATGACCCTGTGGACAGCAACCCGGATTTCGGCGCGGACTGGCCGCAGGAGGTGTTCGACGCGGCGCCGACGCCCCGCTCGGCGGTGGCGTGGCTACCGCCGCCCGCGCTCTGGCCGCCCATCCAGGAGATCCGCTGGGAGCACGATCCGCAGGTACGGCGGTGGCCTCCGCATGTGAACCTGCTGTTCGGCTTCGTGCCGGAGGAGACGTTCGAGCGTGCCCTGCCGCTGCTCGCGGCCGGGGCCGCGGCGAGCAGCCCGTTCACGGCGCGTCTCTCCGGTGTGCGGTACTTCCGGCACCGGCACTACTCGACGGTCTGGCTCGATCCGGCCGCGGCGGAACTCGCACCGTGGACCCGGCTCCAGCGAGAGCTCCAGCTTCGCTTCCCCCTCTGCCGCGGCCGGGGTGGCCTCTTCACCCCGCATCTGTCCCTCGGCCGCACCCTCGACCCGAAGGGTCTGGCAGCCGAGTGCGCCGCACGGCTCGGCACGCTGTCGGCGGCGGTCGACGAGGTGGTCCTGCTCTCCCGCCGGGGTGAGGAACCGATGAGGCCCCGGGCCGTGATCGGACTGGGCACGGGAGAGGTCCGCCCTCCGCCCACGACCTGACAGAACGCGACCTGGCAGAACCCGGCCTGGCCGAACTCGACCTGACAGAAGCGGTCACGAGCCTCCCCCCAGGCGGCTGAGCACCTCCATGGCCTCGCGCTCCATGCGTGCGAGCTCGCCCAGCAAGTCCCCGGCCTCTTCGAGGCACCGGGCATCGCCTGATTCACCGGTGTTGGCGATCAGTGCCGCCACTTCCGTCCACAGGGTCGCTGCCTCGGCGTACAGCCTGTGCCCTGTGCGTAGATGCCCGCTGTCGAGCTGCTGGGCGCACTCGGCGAGGAAGTCGCGGTAGAGGTTGCGGAACAGGGCGCCGCCGGTCCCGGCCTTCTCCATCAGCCGAGCGGCCTGGGGCAGATCCCGCTGCGGGGCGTCGGTCCGCTGGAGCCAGGTACGTACGAGCTTGCCGGCCTTCTGGATGCCGCGGTGGCCGAGATTGGCGATGGGCGGGTCGAGAAACGCCTCGGCGCAGGCGGTGACGGCGGGAACGATCTGCTCGTACGGCTTGGGCGGGTTCCGCGGCGCGGTGAGGGTGAAGGACCGATGTCTGGCGGTCATCGGGCCGCGCGCGGCTCTGGCGTCGGCGAGGCTGTCCAGGCGGGTGGAGACCGCGCCGCCCTGCTGCTCGGTGTCCACCAGATACGCGTCCTGGTCGCCATAGCCGTACAGGGCGACGAAGTGACCGCCGAAGTGCACCTTCGAGGTGAAGTAGTCCAGGTGAAAGCTGTCGAGCTGAAGTCCGACGGGGCGGCCTGTGTCGATGGCGGCTGACACGTCCTCCCACGCCTTTCGGCGAGAGGTGGTCTCCCGGACCACGAGCTCGACCCCCAGCCTCGCGGCCGAGTTCTTCGTGAGCTGGAACGGCTTGACCCGGCCGCCCAGGAACGGGAAGTCCAGCTGCTTGCTGTCCCAGTAGACGAAGGACAGACCGGAGCCGAGCCCGAAGAGCATGGCCTCGGACAGGTCGATTCCTCGGTGCCGCAGCAGCACCCCCAGGGCTGTCGTCTCGCAGTGCTGTCCGCCGCGGGCGTCGATGCCCGGTACTCGTGTCATGCCGAGCCTTCCTCGATGGGAATGACCAGCCGGGTCATCAGCTCTTCCTGCGTGGCTTCGGCCGGCCCGACGAGATAGGACTCGCGGACGGGCGACCGCGGACGCAGCCCCCGCTCGTGGATGGCGGCGAAGAGCGCGTGGTAGGCCAGGGGCAGCTGAGTGTAGGGCCCGATGTGCACGGTCACGGCCACCGGCCCGCCGGGCAGTGCCGCGATGTCCACCGGCCCGCCGGGCAGCGCCTCGCCGTCCAGGCCAGGCAGTCCCTGCCCCTGCGGTGTCTGCGCGCCGACGGCGAACTCCAGCGGGTCCTGAAGATCCAGCGGGTAGAGCGCCCACAGCGGCGGCTCCCACGCCACCCCGGCCTCGCCCAGCGCGGGCAGCAGCCGGCCCACGCATTCCCCCACCCGTGCCCCGATCTCCCCGGGGGCGCAGACCGTGCGTACGACGGCCAGCCGCCGCTCAGGCTCCTGACCGAACGTCACGTCGTAGCCGGGCAGGCCGCCGCCCTTCGCCAGGCGTTCCAGCATCTCCATGCGCGCCTGGTCCTTGCTGACCCGTTCGGCCAACCGGTCCCGCTCGGCGCGAAGGATCTTCGCCCTCGAACCGGGCCCGGCGGCCAGGGCTTCGGCGATCACCGCCAAGGGGAGATCCATGTCGCGCAGCAGGGCGATGGTCAGGGCCTCGCGTGCCTGCTCGGGCGCGTAGTAGCGATAGCCGGTGCTCGCGTCCACATGGGCCGGCGCGAGCAGCCCCGTCTCGTCGTAGTGCCGTAGCTGTTTCACACTGAGCCGGCACAGTCGGGCGAAGCGTCCGATGGTGAGAAGTTCGTCGTGCACGCCTTCATGGTGGACTCTCCCACCGCGGGAGAGTCCAGTACCGTCGGGCAGGCTCCGAGTCGGTTCAGCGCTGCTGGTGCAGGAAGGCCATCAGCGCGGCCGTGAGTTCGGCAGGCGCGTCCTCCTGTACGAGGTGGCCCGCACCGGCGATCGGGTGCAGACGCGCGCCCGGGATACGGGTGACGAGCTCGCGCCCTTTCGCCAGGGGGATCCAGGTGTCGTGCTCGCCCCAGCACACCAAGGTCGGGAAGCCGATCTCGCCGTACCGGTCCTGCACTTCGTCGGTGTGACACTGGTCGGCCTGGGCGATCTGCCGGTAGAACGCAGCCTGGCCGAGCTCGCCGAGCCAGGGCTGGGTGAGCCGGTCGAGTACGGCGGGGTGCAGGCCGGGGCTGCTGGCGGAGCTCACGTACTCGCGCACCAGAGCGCGGTGCAGAGCGGGCGGCAGCTGTTCGAACACTGCGCTGTGCTCACCGACGAGCCGGAAGAAGGGCGACCCCCACGGGGCCAGCGCGACCGGGTCGACGAGGGCGAGCGCGCGGTAGCGAGCGCCGTGCAGCAGATGTGCGCGCAGGGAGACGGCACCGCCGAAGTCATGGGCGACCACCAGCGGTTGGTCAAGATCCCAGTGCGACAGGAGCTCGCTGAAGACCCGGGCCTGGGCGGCGAGGGAGACATCCTGGCTGGCGGACTTCTCCGAGGTGCCGTAGCCGGGCATGTCCCACACGAACACCTGGTGGCTCCCGGCGATCGCGCGGGCGACGGCCCGCCAGACGTACGACGAGAAAGGGGTGCCGTGCAGCAGCACGACCGTATCCCGGCCGGGCGTTCCGAGGCTGCCCCAGCGGACATCCCCGGACGTGCTGTGGAAGGTGTCGGTCAGGTGCCAATCACTCATGGGTGCTGTTCCTCCGGCAGTGCTCGAAGGGCGAGAGACCCCCACCGGCATCCTAATGCTTGCGCACATCCAATTCAGGCGAATGCGTGTAAGGCGCGTGTGCAACTGGTTGAGAGGGTACCTGTCGAGTCACATCCATAGGCGAATCCACAGGCGCATCCCATGCTTGAAAGGGGCTGTCGGCATGCAGATCGATCTGAACGGCCGTACCGCACTGGTCACCGGTTCCACCCAGGGGATCGGCGCGGCGATCGCCGCCGGTCTGGCCCGCGCCGGGGCCCGCGTGGGCGTCAACGGGCGTGACTCGAGGCGTGTGGAGCAGGGCGTCGCCGAGCTGGCCAAGGCGGTGCCCGGCGCCGAGTGGGTACCGGTCCCGGCGGACGTGAGCACATCGGAGGGCGCCGACCGGGTCGTCGAGAGGTTGCCGGACGTGGACATCCTCGTCAACAACCTCGGCGTTTTCGGCGCCGCGGACCCCCTGGAGATCAGTGACGACGAGTGGCGGCGCTACTTCGAGGTGAACGTGCTGTCCGCCGTACGGCTGACACGGCTGTTCCTGCCGGGCATGACCGAACGCGGCTGGGGTCGCGTGCAGTACATCGCCAGTGACTCGGCGATCGTCACCCCGGCCGAGATGATCCACTACGGCATGTCCAAGACGGCGCTGCTCGCGGTGAGCCGGGGGTTCGCCAAGCAGGCGGCCGGAACCGGCGTGACGGTGAACTCCGTCATCGCGGGGCCGACCCACACCGGGGGAGTGGAGGACTTCGTCTATGAACTGGTCGACCGTGACCTCCCGTGGGACGAGGCCCAGCGCGCCTTCATGCGGGAACACCGCCCGCAGAGCCTTCTGCAACGGCTGATCGAACCGGAGGAGATCGCCCACATGGTTGTCTACCTCGGCTCCGACTACGCCTCGGCCACCACCGGCGGCGCGCTGCGCGTGGACGGCGGATACGTCGACTCGATCCTGCCGTGACCGGCCTGACGGGTCGACAGGCGCCAGGACGCGGTCACTGTGAGCGTTCCAACTGGTCCAGACGAAGCCGGGCGGCGTGCCGGACGCGACGGGTCCTGCCCTCCTCGGCGAGCAGCCGTAGGGCATCGGATGAGGTGACCGCCGGTGTGGCGGAGGCCGCGCGCTGGAACCAGTCGGAGGCCCCGGTGAGCTCCCCGGCCGTCCATGGCTCGCCCAGGGCGACGGCTCTCAACAAGGTCCACTCGCGCAGCCGACGAGTGAGGAAGGCCCGCGCGTCGATCACCTCGGACATGGCCCGGGCCCAGGAGGTGAACCGGGGACCGGTCAGCAACTGAGCGGCCCTGCGGTCCAGATGACGTCCCACCGCGCCGTCCGCCATCACCGCGTCCTGGTCGGCCAGCACCGCGGCCACCAGGCCGGCCTCGTCCTCCTCGGCCACCGCTTCCAGCGCGCGCAGGTACTCGGCAAAACGCCGGTGTTCCGCCGGCTCTTCGTCCGGCCGGGAGCCGGTCATGCGGTCGTCCCTCCCGGCCGACGGCGTGCCGCCGGCCCGCTCGATGAGCACAAGTCCATCACCCGGACGGTACGCCGTTAAATGACAGGGACCGAACTGGGTACCCGTGCGCTGTCAGGAGGAGCGGTGCCGTGGAACTCACCGACTGGATGTTGACCTCGGACGAACGCGGCAACAGCGCCACCCGGCTGGACAGCCGCCGATCGGACCGAGCTGCTTGGTCGCACGGAAACCTGGTGCGCCCTCTCGTCCACGGCGCGACGTATTTCTCCGCGCTGCTCGACGCGATCCGTGCCCAGCGCGCCGGTGACCTGCTGCTGTTCACCGACTGGCGGGGCGACCCCGACGAGCGCCTGGACGGACCGGGCAGTCAGATCGGCACCGTCCTCAAGGAGGCCGCCGAGCGCGGAGTGATCGTCAAGGGGCTGCTGTGGCGCTCCCATCTGGACCGCTTCCAGTTCAGCGAGGCCGAGAACCGCCACCTCGGAGAGTCGGTCGAGGCCGGGGGCGGCGAGTGCCTGCTGGACATGCGGGTCCGGCCCGGCGGATCGCACCACCAAAAGCTCGTCGTGCTCCGCCACCGCGACCGCCCGGAACTCGACGTCGCGTTCGTCGGCGGGATCGACCTGTGCCACAACCGCAATGACGACGCGGCGCACCACGGCGACTCGCAGTCACTGCGCATCGCCGCCGCGTACGGACCGCACCCACCCTGGCACGACGTCCAGCTGGCCATCCGCGGCCCGGCCGTCGGCGACATCGAGGCCGGTTTCCGCGAACGCTGGGAAGACCCGGCGCCGCTCACCCGCAGCCCCCTGGTCCGCCTGCGCGAACTCGCCCACGGCGAGGACACCCACGCGGACTCGCTGCCACCCCAGGCACCCGACCCCGCGCCGTGCGGCACACACAGCGTCCAGGTCCTGCGCACCTATCCCAACCGCCTGCTGCGCGGCTACGACTTCGCTCCCGACGGCGAGCGCAGCATCGCGCGCGGCTACCGCAAGGCGCTGCGCCGGGCCCGGGCCCTGATCTATCTGGAGGACCAGTACCTGTGGTCCCCGCACGTGGTCGAATGCTTCGCCGAGGCCCTGACCGCCAACCCGGGCCTGCGCCTGATCGCGGTCATCCCCTCCGTCCCCGAGCAGGACGGCCGGATCACCCTGCCGATGAACCTGATCGGCCGGATCACGGCCCTGGACAGGCTGCGCCACGCCGGCGGGGGACGCGTCGCGGTGTACGGCCTCGAGAACCACGCCGGGACACCGGTGTACGTCCACGCCAAGGTGTGCGTGATCGACGACGTATGGGCCTCGGTCGGGTCGGACAACATCAACCTGCGCTCCTGGACCCATGACTCCGAACTCACCTGCGCCGTACTGGACGAGGCAACGGACCCGCGCGAACCGCGCGACCCCGGCGGTCTCGGGGACGGCGCGCGCGGCTTCGCGAGGGATCTGCGCCTGGAACTGGCACGCGAGCACCTGGACCTGGAGGCTCCCCGGGCTCCGCACGACCCCGACCCGCTCTGCGACCCGCTGAAGGCATTCGAAGCCTTCGCCTCGAGCGCCGCCGCACTGGACGCCTGGCACGACAACGGCCGCCACGGCCCCAGACCGCCCGGGCGCCTGCGTACATATCGCCGCCCGAGACTCTCGCGCACGGCCAGGACGCTGTACGCGCCGCTGCATCGGCTGCTCGTCGATCCGGACGGCCGCCCCTTCGTGCTGCGGCGTCGCAACGACTACTGACGGCTCGCGTGCCTACGGTCCGTCGCGGTGGGCGCCAGGGTGTGTGTCGTGGTGGGCGGTTGCCTCCGCGACCTGCTTGAGCCCCGACGTCGTGGCAGGGTCACCCACCTTGGCGGGCTGATCGTGCCTGCCGTTCTCGGCATGGTCGGGCTGGAAATGGGAGGGGGCCAGCCGATCGCCGGGGCCCTGGTCCTCCGCCGGGACGTCCGGGGATCTCAGGGAGGTGGAGGGGGATTCCGCGGCGCCGGGCCGGGGCCTGTCCCGGCCCGGTCCGTCCTGTTCCGCTTGCGCGCCCCGCTGGGGGCTCGGCTGGGTCAGCCAGGCCACGGCCGCCCCGGCGAGGGCCACGGGCCACTCGACCACGCCTGCCACGCCGAGCACTCCGGCTCCGGTGTAGACCGCGATCCGCCGGCCGCGGGGAGAGACCGCGCCGATCCGGTCCAGCGCCCCGTCGGCGACCTTGCTCACCTGGCCCGCTCCGGGCAGGCGGCGGAGTCCGGCGCCCAGGAACCGCAGCGGCTGAGGAAGCTCCGAAGACTTCGTCCTGACCTGGCTCATTTCGTACTCCCTCCGCGCGGACGACCTGGCGCGCGTCACCGACGGCCCTCGTCCGGGTTTCCCCTGACACGGCACATATGCGCTGTTCGTCAGCCGTACACCGATACGGCCGCTCGGAACACCTGGAAGCGGATCAGCCCGGCGAGGGACCCGAGGTGGCCGCGGCGCGGGAGCCGATGACGAAGCCGCCCGCCGGGTCTCGCGTGGCGGGCGGCTCAAGTCGTGGATGTTCAGAGATCGAGGTCGGCGACGGCACTGTAGGCGTCCTGGGCCGCTGGACGACACCGGCATGGCACCGGCGACGGGATTCGAACCCGCGTTACCCGCTTGAGAGGCGAAGTAGCCGCAGCCTGCGCACCTGAACAAGGCTCACCGTAGTCGAGGTTCCCGGGGACCGGCATCCGGTTTTCGGCGCCTCAGCGCGACGGCAGCAGCACCCCGGGATTGAGGACGCCGGCCGGGTCGAGGGCGGACTTGGCCGCGGTGAGCGCGGCGGCGAAGGGGGCCGGGCGCTGGCGGTCGTACCAAGGACGGTGATCGCGGCCGACGGCGTGATGGTGGGTGATCGTGCCGCCGCTCGCTTCGATCGCCTCCGACACCGCCGCCTTGATGTGGTCCCACTGGCCGACGATGCCGTCCCAGCGGCCGGGCGCGTACACGCTGAAGTACGGCGCCGGTCCGTCCGGGTAGACATGGGTGAAGCGGCAGGCGACCACCCCCGCCCCGGCCACCTCGTCGATGGCCCGCCGCGCCGCCTCGGTGACCGCGCGATGCAGTGCGCCGAACCGGTCCCAGGTGCAGGCCGTCTCGAAGGTCTCGGCGATCACCGAGTGGCGGGCCAACGCGTCCCGCTGATAAGGCATCCGCAGGAACGACGAGCGCCATGTCTCGGCGGCGGACCCGCCGCGGGTGCCGCCGTCCGACTCGCCTCCATCGTGGCCGTCGGACTCCGCCGCCGCATCGGCGGACGGCTCGCCGCCGTGGTCCCGGCACAGTTCCACCGCCCGTTCCAGGCCGGCCCGCACCGGGTGGTCCGCCGACTCGAAGGCGAGGACGAGGAGGCCGCCGCCGACGCTCACGCCCGCGTTGATCAGCGCCTCGGTCGCGTCCAGCAGACGGCAGTTCGCCGGGTTCAGCCCGCTCTGCGCGACGGCACGAGTGGCGGCCACCGCCGAGTCGTAGTCACTGAACCGCACGGACGTACCGGCACGCCAGCGCGGGCGCTCCCGCAGACGCATCCATGCCTCGGTGATGACGCCCAGCGTGCCCTCGCTGCCCAGGAAGAGCCGGTCCGGTGACGGACCGGCGCCCGAGCCCGGCAGCCGCCGTGACTCGCTGATCCCGACGGGCGTCACCACCCGCATCGATTCGAGCAGGTCGTCGATGTGGGTGTACAGCGTCGCGTAGTGCCCGCCCGCACGGGTCGCGAGCCAGCCGCCGAGCGTGGAGAACTCGAAGGACTGCGGGAAGTGACGCAAGGTCAGGCCGTGCGGCCTGAGCTGGTCCTCCAGGTGCGGGCCGAACACTCCCGCCTGGATCCGGGCCGCGCGGCTCGTGGTGTCGATCTCCAGGACCCTGTCCAGACGCTCGAGGTCGAGGGCGACGACGGCCCGGTGGTCGTCGCCCCGAACCTCGACACCGCCGACCACGGAACTGCCGCCGCCGAACGGGACCACCGCGATGCTCTCGCGTGAGCACCAGTCGAGCAGATCGGTCACATCGCGCTCATGGCGCGGGCGTGCGACAAGGTCCGGCACCTGCCGCAGGTCCCCGTGCAGATTGCGCACGACGTCACGGAACGCCTTGCCGTGTGCGTGCGCCGCCCGGTCGGCAGGATCGGCGGAGCACAGGGCGGCCAGGGAGGCCGGGGGAGTCGCCCGCGGACCGGGCAGATCCAACGAGGCGATGCTCGGCGGTTCGTGATCCGTCAACTCGCCCGGCATCACGGCCCGCACCCGCCCCAGCAGCGCGTCGAGCTCCGCGCCGCCGACCGCGTCCTCGACGTTGCCCCATCCCCACCACGATCGCGTCATGCCGCCCGCTCTCCCGTCGTCCGTCCGTCGTCAGCACGTGTCCGGCGTGCGTCTGCCCCGGGCTCACCCACGGAACTGACTCATGGAATTGACCTATGGGTAAATTACTGCCTGGTCATATGTTGGCTAGGATGGGGCGCATGGGCAAGGCCGGAACCAAAGGTGTCTCCCGAGCCGACCGGGAGCGGCAGATCATCGACGTGGCCGTGGAGGAGTTCGGCCGACATGGCTACGCAGGCGTGTCCGTCGCCGCCGTCGCCCGGCGCGCGGGGATCTCCAAGCCGCTGATCTACAGCTACTTCGACTCCAAGGACGGCCTGTACCTCGCCTGCGTCCACCATGTCGGCGCGCTCCTGGTGAACTCGGTGGCCGCCGCCCGGACCCGCAGTGGATCGGCCGCTCATGCCGTCGACACCCTCACGGCGATCTTCACCGCCGTCGAGGACTGCCGGTACGCCTGGTCCGTCCTGTACGACCCGGCTCTGCCGCCCGCCGGGGAGATGCGTGACGCCGTGAATTCCTACCGTGAGCGTCTCGCCGCCATGGGCGCCGCCGGTGCCGCGCAGCTGCTGGCCGGTTCTGGAGACGGCGATCCGCTCGACCACGACCTGCTCAACCATGTGTGGCAGTACACCGTCACAGCCGTCATGCGCTGGTGGTTCGAGCACCCGGACCAGAACACGTCCCAGATGGCAGCCCGTTGCTCCCGCCTCCTCCTGGCCCTCGGCACCGACAGGGCCTAGGGGGTGTTTCGAAAGTCCCGCACAGCACCCACGGCGCCCGGCACGCACCCTCGCCGCACCGGCCAAAGGCCCAAGTACGTCCAGTACGAGGGCCTTCGTCCGGCACGCCGAGGGCACGCACCGGACACCGCGGGCACCGCACGAGACTTTCGAAACACCCCCTAGCTGTATCGACCCGGAGCGTTGTTCACGCGGCTGATGGGTGGCCGGCCTGCGAGTGCGGTGTGGCAGCGGTGGTGGTTGACGCCGGTGTCGTCCGACCCGCGCGAGCTGCGCATCGCCCAGGGAGCCCTGGCCAACGTCCGCGAGCACGCCGCCGCCGACCACGCCGCCCTCACCCTCACCCTCCTCGACGACGCCGTCGTCCTGGACGTCACCGACGACGGCCACGGCTTCGACCCGCCGCGCCTGCCGACGCCCCCGGCGCGGAACGGGGCCACGGCCTGCCCGCGATGCGGGCCCGCCTACGTGCCCTCGGCGGCTCCCTGACCGTGGAGTCCGCTCCCGGCGAGGGCAGCGTCCTGTCCGCCGCCGTCCCCCTGGAGGCGCCCGATGAGCCCCGACCGCGTTCCCGGGGCATCGACGGCGTGGAAACCACCCGCCGCCTCACCGCCGCCCCGGCCCCGCCGCCCATGTCCTGGTCCTGACCACCTACGACACCGACGCCGACATCACCCGCGCCACCGAGGCGGGCGCCACCGGTTACCTGCTCAAGGCCGAGCGCCCCGACGAGCTCTTCGCCGCGATCCACGCCGCCGCCGAGGGGCGTACCGCCCTGTCGGCACCGGTCGCCGGCCGCGTCATGGCCGACCTGCGTCGGCCCCGCCCCGCCCTGACCGGCCGCGAATACGACATCCTCGCCCAGCTCGCCCGGGGCATCGGCAACCGCGACATCGCCCGCGCCCTGTTCATCAGCGAGGCCACGGTCAAGACCCATCTGCGGCGCATCTACGACAAACTCGGCGTCGACACGCGCGCGGGCGCGGTGGCGGTCGCGAAGGAGCGACGGCTGCTGCCGTGACCCGTGGTCCGCGGAGCCGGCACGGAGCTGCGCATACGGAAGGGGCGGGCCGCCCCAGAAGTGCGTCCCGCCCCATCGAAGTGCGGCTCTACCTTCGGCCGTGAAAGCTCATGTGATGAGTCGCATGATGCATCACGTGATGCCTCACATGATGCCTCAGAAGGAAAATGCCGCAGCCGCCTGAGTTTCCTTGATGCAAGGATTGGCGAAGGTGTGCTCGTAGTTTATCCGTGTACCACGCCATACACCCTGGACGGTGACGACAATGGGGCGGTATTCCCTGGTGCAGGGCTGCCCCGCGTCATTCCCCCGGAGTGTGGCCAGACGGTCGAGCTCGCCGTTCACGCGGTCCAGGTCCGCACAGGCCTGGCGCGGGTCGGGGTGCGTCCCCGTGGTGGTGTACGCGCAGTTCAGCGTCACCGCGCGCGCCGGTGCGGTGGTGGCCGCACGTTCCCCGTGGCCGGTGGTCATGACCAGCGCCGACGGGGCGTACAGGGAGGCGGGTGCGGAGGCGGGGGCGCTGTGTGCGGGCATGCTCAGGGGGCCCGCGACGGCCGTGGTGACCAGGGCTCCTGTCATTGCCCAGCGTGTCATAGGTCGCATGGTGTAACTCCCTTCTGTTTGCGGTGTTCGATGCCTCGAAGTACCCGCCTTGTTGCTGTCGTACCAGGACGTTAGAGCGGAATTCTGTGCCGCCATTGGAATTCGGACCCTATTGCCTGTTCAAGCAGTGGCCTGATCGGGGGAGTGGTTCTCATGGTCGAGGAGGTGAGAGGACTTTCATCGCATGCGCCGGTGCAAGGCGTGGCCGATGTGCCTGGGGTATGAAATGGCCTGATATTTGTGAGTGCAATTTCAGCCCCGACGTATGTCGCGGGGAGGGCTCGTGGGGGCCCGTGGGCGTCGCTGGACAGCATCAGGCCCTGGCCGTGGGGCCAGGGCCTGAGACTCGATGGGGTCGGGGAACGCGGTCGCTCGGGACCGCTGTGGCTCAGAAGTCGGTGGGCATGCCGCTCACCTCGGCTATGCCCCGTAGCTCTTCGGTCTCCCTGTGTCGTTCCTTGATGTAGTCGGCGATGGCGGCGAGCCGGTCGGGATCGGACGCGGTGGTCGCGTCCGTGACGATCCTGACCGGTCCGGAGTCGTCGTCGACGTCGAGTTCGATCACTTCGTTGTCCATGCGGCCGGTGACGGCGGTGGCGATGACGAGGGCGGCCTCGTCACGTACCTCCTGGGGGGTCTCGTCGTCGGCTCCTGGGTCGAGCGCGAGGTCGAGGCTGGAGAGGCGCTCCTCTTCGATCGCCTTGAGAACCGGTTCCACCATGCGCAGCAGAAGGCGGTAGTCCTCCGTCTCCATCCGGATGCGCAGGAGGTCCAGGTACACGTCCACGGGCCGGCCGTCGCCATTCGGAATCTCGGATTCGCTCATCCGCACCGTGTTCCCCCTGTGCGGCCACTCAGACCCTTCGCCAGCGAGCCATGGCGAACGAGAACAGTCCGAACAGCACCAGCCCGGCCGCGACGCAGACCAGCAGCCATGGCCCGAGCGGCGTGTCCGCGAATGTACGCAGCGTGTCGTCCAGCCCCTTGGCCTGCTCGGGTTCGTAGTCGATGGCCGCGCGGACGGCGAAGACGCCGGCTACGGCGAATACCAGTCCACGGGCGGCGCCACCGGCGACGCCGGTGACATCCACGAGCTGCCGGGTCCGATGGCTCATCTGACCGAGCCGGAGCTTGTCGTGGTACTTGCGCAGCACGGCCCGTACGCCGATCCAGCCGCCGGCCACGACGATGGCGATCCCTGCCGCCCCGACAATCCACTGACCAGCGGGTATCTCCAGTGCCCGGGCGGTCGCGTCCCGGGACTGCCGGTCGCTGGATCCACCGCCGCTCTGGTTCCGGCTCGCCGCGAACGAAATCACCGAATATGCGACAAACACGTAGAAACTGAAACGAACGAGCGCCAGCAGCCGCTTGCGCGCGCTGCGGCCGTCCTTGCCGACCGATCCGAAGACCGCCTCGGACAGCCGCCACAGCGCCATGCCGACGAGTCCGATGCCCAGTGCCCACAGCAGCACCGCGCCGAACGGCTTCTGCGCCAGTTCCTCCAGGGCACCGCCACGGTCCGCCTGCTTGTTGTTGTCGCCGAAGGCGATCTGCAGTGCCAGCGCACCGACGAGCAGGTAGATCACACCCCGGGCGGCCAGCCCGGCCCGCGCCGCCCCCTCCGTCACCGAACCCCGCGCCGCTCTGCGCGCCCGGAACCGGCCGGTCCGTGTCAATGCACTCGTGTCCATGAAGACCTCCCGGCAATCCGGATGCCCCGGCTCGGCCGCCACACACTCGGGCCCGCCGACCCGAGGACCGGTTCCGACAACACACACTGTTGGTCGATGAGAGGTGCCTAAGCCGACTTCTCTGTGTCATCTGCCAGTACGCCCCGCGAGAGCGGGCGGTAAAGACTCACTGCCGCGACCACAGCCGGCGTGCTCCGTTCCCGGAGTTCCGGCATGTGGCGCGTACGGGAGACGAAGCACAGAAGGGGGCGTCACATGAGCGTGCAGCAGTACGACCAGATCGGTGAGGCGTTCGAGGGATTCAAGTCCCTGCCGCTGATGCGTTACGGGGAGGTGCCGAGCTTCCTGGCCATGGTGGGCGATGTGCGCGGCAAGTCCGTTCTCGACCTGGCGTGCGGCACCGGTTTCTACAGCAGGGAGTTCAAGCGGCGCGGCGCCACGGATGTCTTCGGCGTCGACATCTCCGTCGAAATGATCGCCGCCGCGCGGGAGATCGAGGCACGCGACCCGCTGGGTGTGCGCTACGAGGTCGGCGACGTGACCGAACTGCGGTCTCTCGACCGGCTTTTCGATGTCGCGTTGGGAGTGCAGTGTCTCAACTACGCCGCGGACATCGCGGAGATGGAGCGGATGTGCGGCAACATCCACCGCAGCCTGGTGCCGGGCGGCGAGTTCTTCGTGCTGGCCCAGAAGCCTGACTACCAGTTCGACTGCCCATCCCTGGACAAGTACGGCTTCATCTGCGAGCCGACCGGGGAGGAGATCGAGACGGGTCCCCGCGTACGTGTCACGGCCCTGCTCGATCCGCAGCCCATCAGCATCGTCAGCTCTGCCCCGCGCCGCGAGGTCTACGAGCAGTGCCTGCGGGCGACAGGGTTCAGTGAGGTGGAGTGGGTGCCGCTACGGGTGTCCGAAGCCGGCATCCGCGAGTACGGCGAGGACTTCTGGGCGGACGTCCTCAAGAGCCCGCCGCTGGAGCTGCTCCGCTGCCGCGCCTGACCGGGCGACGGCCGGGGTGACGGCCGGGGTGACGAGCCGGGCGAGGGCCTCGGGGTCGGCGGCCGGGCGACGGGGCCGCCGACTGGCCCCGTCCGACGGGCCGGGTGACAGGGTGGGGCGACACACATGTGCGGTCCGTGGCCGGCTGGAGCCACCGCAGGAGTGAGCGCCCCGCCCTTCATCGACCGCCGGGCACCCCGGTCGCCGGGCGGACCGCGAGCAGCGCCTCCGCCCTCGCCACGGCCTCGTGGTCCGACTCGGCGCCCAGCGCGAACTCGCGGGCGTAGACGGCCTCGCCGACCCTGTCGCGCAGTCGGGCGGAGATGCGCTCGACGTCGCCCCGCTCCGCACGGGGGTGCGCGGCACCGGCCCGTGCCCTGGTCGCCGCCGCCGTACCGAGCAGGCGGATCGCCCGTTGCGCGCGCCCGGTCAGGGAGTAGGCCCCCGCCAGACCTTCGAGCGCGAGCGCGATCGAGCGGGGGTCCTTGGTCGTCATGGCGGCCTGGACACCCTCCCGGTGGTGGGCCAGGGCGCGCTCGGCGTCGCCGCTCTGTTCGGCGATGAAGCCCAGCTCGGCCAGTACCAGCGCCAGGCCGGGGCCGTCGTCGTGCCGCCGGTTCCAGGCGAGCCAGGGCCGCAGCCACTCCTCGGCGGCGGCCGGCCGGCCCTGGCGTCGGGCGCTCAGCGCGAGGCCCAGCGCGGCGAACTGCTCCGCCGGCTGGTTGCCCTGCTCGACCGCGAGCCGCTGAGCGCGTGTGTGCAGCTCATCGGCCTCGTCGTAACGCCGGCCGAGCAGGGCGATCCTGCCGAGCCCCGACAGCTTCACCGACATCTCGGGCCATGTCTCCAGGGCCTGGGTGATCCGCAGGCCCTCCTTGTGCAACCGGGCAGCCAGGTCGTAGTCGCCGTTGATCTCGGCGAGCCTGCCGAGCAGGTCGGCCGTCTTCAGCCGACCCCACAGGTCGCCCAGTTCCGCGAAGTGGGCTCGGGCCTCCTCGGCGTCCGCGCGCACCCCCTCCAGGTCACCGCGGGCCAGAGCGAAGCAGGCTCGTGTGGTCAGCGAGGCGGCCGTTCCCCACGCGTCGCGCAAGGTGCGGAAGCGCACCAGAACCTGCTCGAGCCGCCGCTCGCCCTCGGCGAGCGCCCCGACCGTCCACTGGGCGTGCGCCAGGAACCAGTGGGCCCGGGCGAACTCCGGGCCGGATACGGGCAGGTGCCCCTCCACGGCATGGTCTTCCAGTGCGTCGCGTTGCGCGGCGTCGCGCTCCAGGGCGCCGTACCTTGAAGTGGCGCACTCCAGATCGTGCTCGCCGAGCAGCAGGCGGATGCCCGAGTACCAGAGCTCCGCCTCCACGCGCTCCTCCGGTGCGGCGTCGCCCGGTGTGTCCAGGGCCGTGGCCAGCGCCCTGCGGGCCTCGGCCAGCCGACCCCGGACGTACCAGTACCAGGTCAGTGAGTTGACCAGGCGCAACGCTTCCCGCGCGGCACCGGTCCGGGCGGCCTCGGTGAGCGCGCGCTGCACATTGGCCGCCTCCGAGTCGAGGTCCTGAAACCACCGGGCCTGCTCCCGCTCGTGCAGATGCGGCCGGGCAAGCTCGGCGAGGCGCACACAGTGGCGCAGATGCCGCGCGGCGGTCTCGGCGTACTCGCCGGACTCCACCAGCCTGTCACGCGCGTAGACCGCCACGGACTCCAGCAGCCGGTAGCGCGAACCCCGCGCTCCCTCGGTGCGGACGGTCAAAGAGCGCTCCACGAGCAGGCTCAGCGCGTCCAGGACGTCGCCCGAGGACATGGCGCCCCCGGAGCACACCTCCTCGGCGGCCTGGAGACCACACCCCTCACTGAACACCGACAGTCTGCGCAGCACTGTCTGCTCCCGGACGTCGAGCAGGCCCCAGCTCCAGTCGAGGGTGGCCTGGAGCGTCCGATGCCGTGAAGGCGCGTCCCGGTAGCCGCTGTTGAGCACGCGGAAGCGGTCGTCGAGACGGTCGTGCAGCTCCCTGAGGCCCAGCGACCGTACGCGTGTGGCGGCCAGTTCCAGCGCGAGCGGAATGCCGTCCAGGCGCCGGCACACGTCCGCGACGAGAGGGGCGGTGGTGGCGTCGAGCACGAACGAGGGGTCCATCGCGGTGGCCCGGTCCACGAAGAGCCGCACGGCGCCCGCGCCGGCCAGCGTGTCGAGGTCCGGCCCGGCCTTCGAGGCACCCGTCGGGGGCAGTGACAGCGGCGCCACCGGATACACCGTCTCGTCCCGGGTGCGCAGCGGTTCCTGACTGGTGGTCAGAATGCGCAGGTGCGGCGTCCGGCCCAGCAGCACGGCGGCCAACTGTGCGACGCCCTCCACGACATGCTCGCAGTTGTCCAGCACGAGCAGCAGCCGCCGTCCGGCCAGCACGCTCGCCAGCCGGTCCGTCGGACGCGTGAAGTCGCTGTCCGAGAGGTTCTCCCGGATCCCCAACGTCGCCATGACCCGCTCGGCCGACGACTCCACGCCGGCGAACCGCTCCGGGCGCCCGCCGTCCGCGAACTCCACCAGCCAAGTGCCCTCTTCGAAGGCATCGGCGAGGCTCTGCGCCACGGTCTGGGCGAGCCGGGTCTTGCCGACCCCTCCCGGACCGGTGAGCGTCACCAGTCGGCGCTCGGTCAGCAGCGTCCGGATGGCCCGGACGTCCTGGTCACGGCCGACCAGCGGCGTCGGCGAAGCCGGACCGGTCAGTCCCGGCGCCGGGCCCGTCCCCGGTCCCGGTCCCAGCCCCGGCGGCCCTCCCGCGCCCGGCTGCGCGGGTGGCTTCGGCCGGGCAGCCAGGACCGGGTCGTGACGAAGGATGGCCTGTTGCAGTGCCGCCAGCTGCGGGCCGGGCGTGAGCCCCAGCTCCTCGTCGAGCCGGCGCCGCACTTCGTCGAAGTGGTCGAGCGCGTCGGAGGAGCGGCCCGCCCGGTACAGGGCCCGCATCAGCGCGCCCCGCAGGCCCTCCCGCAGGGGGTGCTGCTCCACCAACTCGGTCAGCTCACCCAGCACCAGATGGTGTTCGCCCAACTCCAGCCGTACGTCGGTGAGTTCCTCCACGGCGGTCAGGCGCTCCTCCTCCAGGCCCGCCGCCGTCGGCAGCACACCCGGCCGGTCCGCGAACTCGGGGAAGGCGGGGCCGCGCCACAGCGCCAGCGCCTGGATGTACAAGTCGGCCCGCGCCACCGGGGCCTCGACCGCCCTGGCCCGGGCGACCAGTTCGCGGAACCGGCCGGCGTCCGACGCGCCTGCGGGGATGTCCAGGACGTATCCGGGCGGCCGGTGCACGACCAGTTCGCGGCTGCCGGGCTCCGCGTCCTCCAGCGCGCGCCGCAGCTGGGACACCTTGGCCTGGAGCGACGCCGCCGGCCGTGCCGTGAACGTCGACCCGCCCCACAGATCCTCGATGAGCCGCTCTGCCGGAACGACCTGCCCCTGATGGGCGAGCAGGTCCGCGAGAAGCAACCGGACCTTGACTTCGGGGACCCGAACCACACTTCCCTCTGCCGTGCTCACCTCCAGCGGCCCCAGCACCCCGAATTCCATGATCTCAGCGTAACCGGCCGTCGGACGAGGCGATGTGCGGCGAGAGGCCCGCTCACCGGGCGCCGACCCGGGCGCTCGCGCAAGGCCCCGCAGCGCGCCCGAAGTCGTCCGAAGCGAATCCGAAGCGCGACCTGCCAGCCTTCCTCGAAAGGCTCAACTGCGAAAAACGGCACCGCCGTTGTACTGGAGGAATTGATTCATGGGTGACAACCACACTTCGGTGTCGGTGCTCGGCCTCGGCCTGATGGGGCAGGCGCTGGCCGCCGCCTTCCTGAAGGCGGGTCACACCACCACCGTGTGGAACCGTTCGGCGGACAAGGCCGACGGCCTCGTCACGGACGGCGCGGTCCTGGCGCCGAGCCCCGCCGACGCCGTCGCCGCGAGCGACCTCGTGGTGGTGTGCGTGTCGACGTACGACGTGGTGCACGACGTCATCGGCCCGCTGGGTGACGCCCTGCACGGCAAGACCGTCGTCAACCTGACCACGGGCTCCTCCGAGCAGGCCCGGCAGGCCGCCGAGTGGGCGGACAGGAACGGCGCTCGATACCTCGACGGCGCCATCATGATCACCCCGCCCGGCATCGGCGCCGAGACCTCCGTCCTCTTCTACGCCGGCGACAAGGCTGTCTTCGACACGCACGAGCCGGTGCTGAAGCTTCTCGGAGGCGGCACCACGTACCTCGGCACCGACCACGGCAAGCCGGCCCTGTTCGACGTCTCGCTGCTCGGCCTGATGTGGGGTGCCCTCAACAGCTTCCTGCACGGCGTCGCCATCGTGGAGACCGGCGGCGTGAAGGCGCAGGAGTTCCTGCCGTGGGCGCACATGTGGCTCGACGCCATCAAGATGTTCACGGCCGACTACGCGGCACAGATCGATGCCGGCGACGACGAGTTCCCGGCCAACGACGCCACCCTCGAGACGCACCTGGGCGCGCTCAAGCACCTCGTCGAGGAGAGCCAGGCGCTCGGGGTCGACAGCGAACTGCCCAGGTATTCCGAGGCGTTGATGGAGGCCGTCATCGCCCAGGGCCATGCCAAGAACAGCTACGCAAGCGTCGTGAAGGCATATCGCCGCGCCGACCAGTGACAGGGTGCCGTGTGCGCGGTACCCCCTGACGAAGGGGCAGGGACCGAATCGCGGTTCGGAACCGGCCCCTTCCGCGTGCCTGTCGAAATCCACCCCCCGGGGGCCCCGAGGTTTCGGTGGTGCAGCGCGGCAGTGCTCAGCCGACGGGCGGCATGTCCGTGGGGGTGGAGTCGAGGCCGGGCCGTTTGCCGGCCCAGTTGCCGCGGGTGAAGTCCGGGATCTCGACCGGCCGGCCCTTCCTGGCCAGGGACGCGGCGCTCAGCGGGACCGCCGAGCACCAGGCGGCCGAGTCGTACACGTCGATGTCGGGCACCAGCCCGGCCCGCATCAGCTGGACCGTGCGCCATTGCAGGACGTAGTCCATGCCGCCGTGCCCGCCGTTGTTCGCGGCGTCGTCTCCGACCTTCTCCCACAGCCAGTGGTCGTACTCCTTGCGGTAGTCGGCGAAGTCGCGCCAGCTGTGGCCGCCGTGGTCCGGTTCGAGATAGACACGCGCGCCGGTCGGGCCGGGTCCGGTGTAGTCCTCGACGATCCCGCGGCTGCCGGCGAGGGTGTTGATCCTGCTGTACGGCCGGGGCGAACTCACCTCGTGCTCCGCCCGTATGACCCTGCCGCGCTCGGTCTCGATGAGGCAGGTGACCAGATCGCCGTTGATGTACGTCTCCTTCCAGGACGGGTGGTCCCGCGGGATGAAACGCTCGCGGTAGTCCGCCAGTCCCTTCGGGGCCGTCGCGGTCGCGCGCAGCGTGGTCATCCGGTCGCCCCGGTTGACGTCCATGGCGGCAGCGATCGGGGCCAGTCCGTGCATGGGGTACAGCGACGCCGTGCTGCGGGTGTGCCACAGCCGTCGCCAGGAGTCGGTGTAGTACGTGTCGGAGAAAAGAAGTTCACGCAGGTCGTGGAGGTAGCCGCCGTGGCCGTTGGTGATGTCGCCGAACAGACCGGCGTGGGCCATCCGCAGCATCGCCAGTTCGTTGCGACCGTAGCTGCAGTTCTCGGCGAGGAGCAGATGCCTACGGGTGCGTTCGGAGGTGTCGACGAGGTCCCACAGCTGGCGCAGCTCGGTCGCGATCGGGAGTTCCACCACGGCGTGCCTGCCGCTGCGCAGCGCGGCTCTGCCGTGTTCGTAATGGAACTCCCACGGCGTCGCGACGTACACCAGGTCGATGTCGTCGCGCTGGAGCATCCGGGCGTAGGAGTCGGCTGATCCGCCGTATTCGGCAGGACGGGGCTCGCCCTTGCTCACCAGCCGGTCGGCGGCGCGTCGGGCGCGGTCGGCGCGGATGTCGCAGACGGCGGTCACGGTGCAGCCGGGCACGGCGGCCCAGCCCGTGACCATGCCTCCGCCACGGTTGCCCAGGCCGATGACAGCGACGCGGACGGTTCTGTGGACGTCGAACGGCACACCGATCATCGACTTCTGTCCGGGGCGGCGGCGCGGCGCCTGCCCGGTCGCGGCGGACGCGTCCGGGGCGGCGGCGGTCATTCCGGCCGCGATCGCGCCGGTGGCGACGGCTCCGCCGAGGAGCAGTCGGCGTGAGACAGCGGGTGTTTCGGACATGACGGCAACACTCCTCGTGGGGTGGCTTGCATCACTGCCGGGGCACTGTCGGGACTGGCGGGACTTTCGGGGCATGACTCTGCGGGCTTCGACGCGTGCGTGTCAATACGTGCTCGATAGATAGCTGTTTCGAGCAGGATCGAGCATCTAGGATCAGCGGGCGGGGCGGCTGACGGCTCGAGGTGATGGGGACTCGCAGTGACGGTGCGGGAGCTGACGCTTCGACAATCCCGCGCCCCGGCCCCGTTCGGGTGATACGGCGGGACGCTCACCGCCGCGCCGTCCGTCTCGCCGGACGCCCGGCCGTTCCCTAGAGTCCGAGGTGCCCCTGCGCCGACACGGGCGGCGCGGCTCCTCGCGCGCTCACGAGGCGTTCCGCCGTCCATGGCTCAGCCATGTCGGTGGATGTCGTGCGACGGGGTCGGGGGCGCGCTGTGACTCTGCGGCTCAAGCGATCGAGGAGTGCTCATGTCAGGACAGTTCGAAGCGACGGTCGACATCGATCGGCCTGTCGAGGCCGTGTTCGACTACTTGGCCGACGGACGCAACGACCCGCAGTTCAGCCCCCGCGTGCTCGGGATCGAGAGGGTGCCGGACGCCCCGACCGCCGTCGGCACCGTCTTCCGGAGCACGGTCAAGGACGCCGGGATGAAGACGGCCAGGGAGTTCCGCATCACCGAACTCCAAGCCCCGGTGAGGATCCGGTGGGCCGAGGTGTCCAAGAACAGCGTCACGGCCGACGAAGGCGGGTACGACCTGGAGTCGCTGGCCGACGGCAGGACTCGCGTCCGGATCTTCAACGTCCTGGAGGGCCACGGCCTGGGCAAACTCATCGTCGGACTGGCTCTCACCGCCGCCCGCAAGGACGCTCCGAACTTCGGCGCCCGGATCAAGGCGGCGGCGGAAGCAGCGATCGACAAGGGCTGACACGGCCGGGCCTCACCGCCGGATGCAGAGGGCGACGATGCCGGCGAGGGCGGCGAGCGCGCTCATGACGGCGGCTCCTACGCCCAGGGGCTGGGCGAGTTCCGGGTGTGCGTGGGCGAGGTAGACGGACGCGCCGGTGATCAGCAGCCCCACGACCAGGGCGAGGAGGAGCACTGCCAGGCGCAGTTGCGTGTGGTCGGGGCCCTGGGGGCGGGGCGCGTCCGTGTCCGTGTCCGTGGTCATGAGTGGTGAGGTCCTTCGTCGGCCGGGTGTTGAAAGTCCGACGTCAGGTGCTGAAATCCGACGTCTCGCCGTTGAAACGGCGGCGGCATGCCATCTGGTTGCCCTGCGTTGCCATTGCGTTGCCGGCGCTGCCTCCGCACCGCCATTCCAGCGGACGCCTACCACAGCGACCGGACAAAGGTCGGGGGGTTCCAAAGCCGGTCCGTCTCGACCGCGGGCGCCGCTAGCTTCGCGCCATGCCCTCCAGCGACGGCCCCAGCGCGGCCGACCAGCAGCTCATCGATCACGCGGCGGCCCACGGCTGCACCGTCACGGCCAAGCAACTCGCCGGCTGGCGCCGGGCCGGCCTCCTGCCCGGAAACATCCCCGGCGGAGGGCTCGGCAGGGGCCGGGGCAGCACCTCCACGCCGCGGCCCGAGAGCTTCGAACTGGTCGTGGCGCTCGCCCGACTCGCCGGGCGTGGAAAGCGGCCCACCGACTTGGCGCTGCTTCTGTTCGCCGACGGGCTCCCGGTACCGGAGGCCACGGTCCGATCCGCTTTCCGTACCGCCGTGGACGCGGTGGCCCTCCCCGATGAGCGCGACGGCACCGAGGCCGCGACGGACCGGGAGGAGCGGCTGGACAACCTCTCCCACCGTCTCCGTGGCAGCGATCGAACCATGACCCTGGTCCCGGCCCGGGCGCGCCGCATCGACGAGGCGATCGCCGGTGTACTCGGTGAACTGCCCGCCGAACTCGCTGAGTTGGATGCGAACGACGCGCCGTCACGGCTCACACCGCAGGACGCCTCGCTGACCGCGGTGACGGCGATGCTCGGCGGGTCCGTCTCCGTTCAGGACATCGGGGCTCTGCTGCGAGCCATGAGCCCCGCGATGCCGTCCCATCCGATCGCTTCCCTCGTCGAGACCACGCGCGAGGACGTCCCGGAGGTCGCCGACCAGGTCCTCGACGACGGGGACTCACTCACGTTGATCCCGACGACCGACGCTCGCGATCTCTTGCGCGGCATGGCCGACACGGCGCCAATGGAAGACCTTGCCGCCGGCTGGCGTACGGCACAGCGGGTACATGAGTGGGCGCTGGACCTGTGCCGACGCGTGGAGGACGAGCTGGCGTCCGGCGAGATCGGTGAGGCCGTCTCGGAGTGGCTGCACGGCAGGCAGCTGCTGTCCGGGCTGTCCGTCCTGGAAGCCCTGCGCGAGCGTCGCTGGGCGCCGTCGAGCCACGCGCTCTCGACCCTGACCTTGCTGTTCCAGCGGCAGGTTCTCGCCTTGCTCGACGGTGCGGTGCCGGGCTGCCAATGGCTCGTTCTGGAGATGCCGGGGGTGCTGCCGCCGCCCATGCGCGCTCTGATCCTCGACGGCGTGACGCGCTCGGGTGGACCGGTGGGGCGATCCTGACGGACGCGGGTCGCAGCCGGGAGGCGAGGCGTCGGGTGTGACGATGCCTCATTTCAGTGAATGTCGTCCGGCCCGCGGCGCGCTGGTCGTCCGTTCGTATTGTCATGCGGAACGATGAATTCCGACTTCCGCCTCCCGACTTCCAGACGCAGCGCCTGGGCGGAGATCGCGCGTGTACGGCGAGCGGATGTGGACGGTTGGCGTGGCTGGTGAACTGACGCGGGTTGTACTGCGGGAGCGTCCCAGGGCGGCGGTGCGGCTGTACTGCCTGCCGCCTGCGGGGGCCGGAGCGGGGTTCTTCGCGCCATGGGCCGAACTGCTGCCCGAGTGGGTGGAGGCGTGCTCGGTGAGCATGCCGGGCCGGGGAAGCCGGGCGCAGGAGCCGTCGCTGACGGACACGGCCGCGGTGGCCGCACTGGTCGCGGGGATGGTGGACGACGAGGCCGACCCGCGGCCGTTCGCTGTGTTCGGGCACAGTGTCGGGGCTCTCGTGGCCTTCGCGGCCGTACGCCATCTGCGGGCCTGCGGTGGTCGTCTTCCGTCGTGGGTGGGGATTTCGGCACTGTGCGGTCCGCAGGACGACGCGTACGCGAAAGGCATGGTGCCGCTGCTGGCGGGGGGCCTGGACGGGCTGGGGCAGCTGGTGGGTGGCCCCATCCCGCAACGGCTGCTCCAGGACCCGGTGTCGATGGCAACGGCATGCACACCGCTGCTCGCCGACTGCCTGCTGCTGTTGCACCACCGGCACCGCGACGAGCGGCCCCTGGACGTACCGCTGGCCCTGTACGGCGGCGCGCAGGACCCCACTACGAGCGTGCGGCAGCTGCTCGGATGGAACGAGCTGTTCGCCTGCGCCCCGAGCATGCCGGCGCAGCCGCGGCTGTTCGAGGGCGGCCACATGTACCTGCACGGGCAGTTGGAGGCGCTGGTGCGCCAAGTGGTGGCCGACCTCGGCTCGGTGGTCAGAGAGGCGGTGCCCGCCGCATGACGGCACGCACCGGTGAGCAGGCGGATCCCCGGGTCCGACGGGTATGGGCGGCGGGCGTGGTGTGCCTCGGGCTGTTCATGCTCGGCATGGACCTGACCGTCCTGAACGTGGCCGTGCCGCAGTTGCGCGAGGCCCTCGGGGCCACCACGGCCCAGGTGCAATGGATCGTCGACGGTTACGCGCTGATGCTGGGCGGCAGTGTCCTGGCCGTCGGAGCGGTGACCGACCGGTGGGGGCGACGGCGGTGCTTCGTCCTCGGCCTGGCCGTGTGCGGTGCCTCCTCGGTGGGCGGGGCGCTGGCCGGCGAGGCGTGGCAGGTGATCGCGGCCCGGTGCGGCATGGGGGCCGGGGCGGCGTTGCTGATGCCGGCGACCCTGGGCGCGCTGCACCACATGTTTCCCGAGCCCGAGTTGCGGCGCCGTGCGATCGCCGTGTGGGCGGCGGTGGGCGGGCTGGGCGGGCTGAGCGGTCCGGTGATCGGGGGCTGGCTGGTCGAGCACGCCTCGTGGCGGGCCGCGTTCTGGATCAACCTGCCGCTGACCGCCGTGATCATCGCCGCGGCCTGCCTGGTGGTGCCCGAGTCGCGCGGACATCGGTCCGCCGCCTTCGACGCCGTCGGCGCGCTGCTGTCGACCGCGGGGCTGCTGGCCCTGGTCTGGGCGATCATCGAGGGCCCCCACCAGGGCTGGACCAGCGGGCCGGTCGTGACGGGCTTCGCGCTCGCCGCGCTGGTGCTGGCCGCGTTTCTCGCCTGGGAGCGGCATGTGCGGGCGCCGATGCTGCCGTTGCGCCTGCTGGCGCGGCCCGGCATCGGAGTCGCCGCGGCGGCATTGGCACTGATGTCCTTCGCCCTGTTCGGAGCCTTGTTCGTCCTCACTCTCTACTTGCAGGGTGTGCTCGGATACAGCCCGGTCGAGGCAGGGGTGCGCACCTTGCCGCTGCCGGCCGGTCTGGCCGTGGGGGCGGCGGTGGCCGTCGTGGTCCAGCGCAGGCTGGGCATCAGGATCACCGTGGTGAGCGGACTGCTCGTCGTCGCCGTCGCGTTCGGGATCTGGGCCACCACCACGGACCAGTCGGGCTACGGGCATTGCGCGCTGTTCCAGGCGGTCGCGGGCGTTGGCGCCGGACTCGTGGCGGCGGCGGGCACCGAGTCGGTGATGGAGTCGGTACCCACCGAGCTGGCCGGTCTGGGCTCCGCCATCAACGACGCGACCCGGCAGGTCGGCTCCGCTCTCGGCGTAGCCGTACAAGGCTCCCTCCTCACGGCCCTGTTCACCTCCCGCTTCCTCGAGACGCCCGCCGTCACGGGCACCGTGCCCGCGGTGGCCGAGGCCGCACGGCACAGCCTCCTCTCCGTGCCGGACCAAGCCGGCTTCCTGCCGCCGGCCGAGCGCATCGCCGTACTCTCGGCGGCCCGTCACGCATTCGTCGACGCCATGACGCTCACCGCGTCGACAGCGGCGGCCGTCGTACTGCTGACCGCCGCGGTCACCGCCCGCTGGCTCGCCCCACGCCCGGCGCCGCTGCTGCGACCGCGCACCCACCCGGGACCGCTCACGGAGACGGGTACGCCGCTTTCCGACTGACCACCCACCCCGCTGACCCCCACACGCTTCTGGAGGCACGCATGGCGACGACCCTGGACACCATCACCGAGGTGCTCACGCAGACCTTCCCGATCGACGCCGCGGACATCACCCCCGAGCGGACCTTCGAGGACCTCGGCCTCGACTCGCTGGCCCTGCTGGAGATGGGCCTGGCGGTGCAGGAGAGCACCGGAATCACGCTCAACGACACAGAGCTGCCGAAGACGGTCGGCCAGTTGGTCACCCTGCTGGACGCCGCGCGGGCGCACGTCGAGGACGCGGGTGCCGGGCACGCGGGCGCCGGGCATGCGGAGGTGGGGCATGCAGAGGTTGGGCATTCAGACACGGCGCCGTCGGCCGCCACCCCGCCGCAGGCCCGTACGGCTGCCCTGTCGGCTGCGGACACCGACGCATGACCCGTATCGCGGTCACCGGCCTGGGGATCGTCAGCCCGGGTGGCCTCGATGCGCAGAGCACCTGGCAGACCCTGCTCCAAGGAACCTCGACCGCGACGTACGACGAAGAACTGGCCGGACTGCCCGTCGACATCTCCTGCCGGGTACCCGACTTCGACGCCCGCCGCCTCGTCGGCTCGTCCGCCTGGCGGCTGGACCGGTTCACGGCCATGGGCCTCCTGGCCGCCCGCGAGGCCCTTGCCGACGCCCGCCTGGATCCTCGGACATGGGAGCCGCCGCGGGTCGGCGTCGTGATCGGTTCGGGCACCGCCAGCATGGAACGCTACGCCCTCGAATTCGCCAAACTCGCCGACAACCGCCCCCTGGACATCTCCCCCCTCGCCATCCCGCGCAGCGTGCCGAACATGTCCGCCGCGGAGATCGGCCTCGACACCGGTGCCCGTGGACCGAACTTCACCGTGTCCACCGCATGCGCGTCCGGAGCCACCGCCATCGGCACCGCCCGCGACCTGCTCCTCGCCGGGACGTGCGACATCGTGCTCGCGGGCGGCGCGGAATCCGTACGCCACCCCATCCCCGCGGCCTGCTTCCACCGGATGGGCGCTCTCTCCCAGCGCACCGAGGACCCGGCCCGGGCCAGCCGTCCCTTCGATTCGTCCCGCGACGGATTCGTCCTGTCCGAAGGCGCGGCCGTACTCGTCCTCGAACGATCCGAACACGCCCGCGCCCGCGGCCTCCAGCCACGCGCCTACCTCGCCGGCTACGCGGCAAGCTGCGACGCCCACCACTACGCGGCCCCCCATCCGCAGGGCCGGGGCGCGGCCGAGGCGCTCACCGCCGCCCTCGCCGATGCCGCCCTGGAGCCCGTCGACATCGGACACGTCAACGCCCACGGCACCGCCACCCGTCTCAACGACCTGGCCGAAGCCCGCGCCCTCAACGCCGTGTTCGGGACGCCCCCGGCCGTCACATCGCTCAAGGGGGCGCTCGGCCACGCGATCGGTGCCGCGGGCGCGATCGAGGCGGCCGTCACCGTCCTGACCCTCCAGCACGGACTGATCCCGCCGACGGCCAACCACGAGGACACGGCTCTCGACATCGACCTGGATGTCGTCGCCAAGGCCCCCCGCACGACGCACGCCAGGGCCGCGGCCAGCACCTCCTACGGTTTCGGCGGCCAGAACGCCGCCCTGGTGTTCACAACGGGCTGACCCACCGCACCCCGACGAATCGCACCGCCTGCGCCTGCGTCTTCGCCTTCATCTGCGCCCGCGTCCGCAACACACACCCTTACCCCCCTTACTATTCAACTTTGACTAGACTGACGGCCATGGGCGAGAAAACAATTCCGATGCTGCCGTGCCAGACCCTTCAGCCTGTACTCGACTTCTACACCGTCCTCGGCTTCGAGGTGACCTTCCAGCAGAAGAGTCCCAATCCGTATGCCGTCGTGGAGCGCGGAGGCATCCAGCTCCACTTCTTCGGGATGAAGCAGTACGAGCCGACGGAGTCCTACAGCAGCTGCTACATCCGCACCGACGACGTCGATGGCCTGCACCAGACCTTCCGATCCCGCCTCAAGGCGGCGTACGGAAGAATCCCGAGCCGCGGGCTGCCCCGCATAGGGCCGCTGAAGCACACCTCGCACGGCGTACGCCAGTTCCTCCTGACCGATCCAGGGGGCAATTGTCTGCGCATCGGGCAGCAGACCAGTCAGGACCCCCACCACCGGCCCGCACCCGAGGACACCTTCTCCCGAGCCCTGCATCACGCCTCCCTCTTCGCGGACTCGAGGGACGACCCGGCCGCGGCTGCGAAGGTCATCGACCGAGTGCTGCGCATCGAGGACGAGCGGCCCACGCCAGTGCAGCTGTTCCGCCTCCTGGCACTCCGAGCGGACGTCGCCGACCGCCTCGGAGACGCGGCCACCGCGACCACCGCGCTCGCCCGTGCCACCGCGGTCCGACTCACCACACAGGAGCGCGACTCGGTCCGCGACGACCTCGAACGCCTGGGGGAGTTGAGGGGTTGACCCAACCAACTGAGGAGTTCACCAGTGCGGTCGAAGTCGTCGGGGTGGATCTCCTGCCGACTGGTAAGAGCCCAAGTGGCGAACGGCGTCCTCTGCCTGCGAACCAGGGTCGAGACAAGTGCGCCGCTCACCTTGGATGCCTCGCCGCTCATGCGGTTCCAAGTCGACCTGGAAAAGCCGGCCTGCGCGGGTGAGCGCGGGCCGGCTTCGTCTGCCACGGTCGATCAGCCGTACTCGAGGAAGTGATCCCCGTCGGATGCGGCCGTCATGACTGATGCTCGGCAGTCCGCCTCTCGGTGATTTCCGCAGCACTTCTCTCGGACGGCGGCTCGTGCGGCCCCGTCCTCGGCGCGTCGCCCCGGGGTAGGGTGAGGAAGACCGTCATCAGCGCGCTCGCCAGGTAGAGCAGGGCGAAGGCCCACATCACACCTTGGACGCCGAAGGGGCCGAGAAGGAGACCGACCACGGCCGGGCCGAGGAAGGTGCTGGCGCCGGCGCCGAGGTTGAGGGCCGACATGGCCTGGCCCTTGTGCCGAGGCGCGAGCGACGGCATCAGGGCGGACAGCGGTACGTAACCGGCGAGGGTGGCGCCGAAGAGGCTGACCAGCAGCAGGGCGAGGGGGTAGTTGTGGCCTGCGGCCATGGTTCCGTAGTAGAGCAGCAGTGTGGTCACCGCACAGCCCACTCCGCCGCACCAGGCGACCGTGCGCTGCCAGCCGATGCGGTCGCCGAGGAGGCCGAAGAGCAGGTTGAAGAAGATGTTGGTGGCGAACATCGCCGAGAGGAGTTGCAGCCACTCGGTGAGGGAGAAGCCGAGGGTGTCCGTGAAGAAGACCGGCAGGAAGACCAGGAACCCGAACTGCGCCGCGGTGTTGATCGCGCGGACCACGGCGCCGACTCCGATGCGCGGGTTGCGCCAGACGATCGTGAGCGATCCGAGCAGAGTGGCCACCGGGCGTTCACCCGCGGGCGCGAGGCGCCTGCGCCCCGTCGGCTCGCGCACCAGGATCAGCGCGATGAGCCCGCCGACCACGACCAGTGCGAGTGAACTCCACAGAGTGGAGTAGGCGCCGATCTGCGGAATGGTGACGCTGGCGAACAGGGAGCCGAGGGTGGGCAGGCCTCCGGTGAAGGCGAACCAGAACCAGCCGACCGCCGAGCCGAGCCGGTGTTTGGGGGTCACAGCGGAAACCCAGACCAGGAAGCCGTAGGCGAAGAGCGGGTAGCCGAAGCCGCGCAGGCCGTAACTGACCAGCAGTAGGTTCATGTCGGCGGTGGGTACGGCGGCTGTGAGGAACAGGACCTGGAAGGCCGCCCAGATGCCGAGGCCGAGCATCATCACGCGTCGGGGGCCCCAGAGGTCGGACAGGGCGCCGGAGAACCAGGCGGCGATGCTGGCTGTCAAGCCGTAGACGGTGAACAGCAGCGCCACTTGGTCTCGGGCGATGCCTTGATCGATGAGGTAGGGGGAGAGGAATCCGGACTCCACACCGTCACCGATCATGAAGATCAGGACGCCCAGAAACCCCCAGGCGAGCGTTTTTGGAATGCCGATGCGTTCCAGCGACAGGCGGGACCGGGTTTTCTCGGGCGGGGCGGATGCATTCGGGGTGACGGTCACGGCGAACCACCTTCTCGGGGACGGGGAAGTCGAGTGCCGTAGGGCGTCACGATGAAAAGGCCGTGCAGGAAGGCGGTCAATCCGTCGGTGCGAAGACCTCGCGGAGCCGGTGAGTCACTGTGTGAAGTCGGAAGGGGCTGAATTCGGCCACGAAGTGGGATGGGAGCTGTCTGAGCAGGTCACAGGGGGTGTGCGTGGGAAGTCGTCGGCATCACGCTCGGGTGAAATCGATGCGATGTTCACGTGACGTGATGAGCGCTGGGCGGGGTTCCTGGGAGTTCGTGGCGGCTCGCAGTAATGGCCCTGGGGGAGAGTGGCTGGTCACCGCGGGACGACGCGCACATTGACGCCGCGCTCGCGCAGCTTGTGCACCTCCCCGGCCGGTGCCGAGTCGTCCACCAGGACCAGGTCGAAATCGGTGAGAGGGGCCAGGGCGTACAGGCCCTGGTTGGCGAACTTCGTGTGGTCGATGAGGAGCACACGGCGTGCCGCAGCCGCCATCATCGCCTGCTTGACCTGCACTGTTTCGGGCGACATGTGGTAGCAGCGGCCCGCGGTGACAGCGGTCGTGGACATGAACAGCACATCGGCGCGGAAGGCGGCCATGCTGTGTGCCGTGTGCGGACCCATGAACGCGTCGTACGCCGGGAAGTAGGCGCCGCCGAGGGCCACCAGAGCCACTCCCGGCTCCCTGGCGAGGGCGGTGACGGCGGGCAGCGAGTTGGTGATCACGGTGATCGGTGTGTGGGCGGGCAGGTACTGGGTCAGGCCCAGGCAGGTCGTGGAGTCGTCGACGACCACCACTTGGCCGGGCGCCAGCTCTTCGGCCGCCGCCCGAGCCAGCCGCTGTTTGACCTGTGTCATCGTCGTCATGCGCTCGCCGACACTGCCGTGGAACTGCGTCGACGGCAGGCAACTCGCGCCGCCCCGCACCTTGCGCAGCCAGCCCTGCGCCTGGAGCGCGTCCAGATCGCGGTGGACGGTCATCACGCTCACGTCGAACTCGGCCGCCAAGTCGGAGGTGCGCACGAACCCCTTCGTCGTCACCAGTTCGCGCAACTGGCGGCGTCGCTCCTCCTGCCCCTCCACACGGGTCATGACCGACGGCCCCTTCCGCTTCCCCGCACCGGCGCTGTCGTCCGACGGGCGCCGGCATGCGACATACGCATGTGAAACTCACACGAACATAACACGCTGACGGCAAGCCACATCCCATGTGCGCAGGGCAGGTGTCCAGCGAGATCGCACGATGCCATGAGCCGGTTGCGGGATATTTCGCGGCCCCGATTGACGCGGCTTTCTTCCGGGCGATTCGCTGGGTCCGTTGGCGCAGAAGTTCCAGCCGACGGCGCCGGCGCAGCGGAATCCATTCCGCGAGGACGCCACGCTGCGGCCTTGGTGAAAGAGCAGGTATCCCGGTCATGTCGGTTCTCACTGTCGATGTCGGCACCTCGGTCATCAAGTCGGTCGTGTTCGACGCCGAGGGCAGGGAAGTGGCGGTCTCCCGCATCGGAACCGAGGTCCTGCGACCGCAGCCCGGTTGGGCCGAGCAGGACATGGAAGCGGTGTGGAACGGGGTTGTCTTCACCGTGCGCAGCGCTCTGTCGCACATGGGTCCCGACACTGAACCGGTGTGGCTGGTCGCGTTCACCGCCCAGGGGGACGGCTGCTGGCTGGTCGACGACGACGGCAGGCCCACCGGGCCGGCGGTCCTGTGGTCCGACGGGCGCACCGGTGATCTGCTCGCGCGCTGGCAGAGCGACGGTGTGCTGGAGCAGGCGTACCGCCGCAACGGCTCCCTCACCTGCACGGGCATGCCCAACGCGGTGCTCACCTGGCTCGCCGAGCATGACCCCGAGCGGCTGGAACACTCCCGTGCCGCGCTCACCGCCGCGGGCTGGCTGTTCCTGAAGCTCACCGGAGTCACGGCGATCGACGCCTCCGACGCGTCGGCGCCCTTCCTCGACCACGCCACGGGCGACTACGACCCGGAGATCGTGGACCTGTTCGAACTGTCGTGGGCGCGTCGCCTGCTGCCGCGCGTCCTGGGCCACGACGAGTGCATCGCCGAGATCACTCGGCACGCGGCAGGCGAACTGGGCCTGCCCGCCGGTCTCCCCGTCGTGATGGCGCCGTACGACATCGCCGCCACGGCCCGCGGGGTCGGCGTCGTCGATCCGGGGCAGGCGTGCGCCATCCTCGGAACCACCCTGTGCACCGAGGTCGTCCGCCCGAACGTCGACACCTCCGGTGAGCCGTCCGGCATCAACATCGCCTTCGGTGGCCCGGACCGCCTGCTGCGTGCCCTTCCCACCCTGTCGGGCACCGAGGTACTGGACTGGGCCTGCCGGACGCTCGCCGTCGAGGGCCCCGCTGCCCTGGGGGACCTCGCCTCCGCGTCCCGGCCGGGCGCCGCCGGGCTGGGCTTCCTGCCGTATCTGTCGCCCGCCGGAGAACGCGCACCGTTCCTCGACCCGAGGGCCCGCGGCACCTTCTGGGGCCTGTCACTCGATCACACACCCGCGGACATGGCCCGAGCCGTCTTCGAGGGCCTCTCCCTGGTCGTGCGGGACTGCCTGCGGGCTTCCGCCACCGAGGTGCACGAGCTCCGGCTCTGCGGCGGCGGCGCCACCAGCGACCGGTGGTGCCGGCTGATCGCCGACACCACCGGCGTCCCGACCGCACGCAGCACCGACACCGAACTGGGCGCAAAGGGCGCCTTCCTGACCGGACTGGTCCTCACCGGAGCCGAGAAGGACCTGCGCCAGGCTGCCGCCAAGTACGTTCGGATGGGCTCCAGTTGGGAGCCGGACCCGATCCGGGCGGCTCTGTACGACGAACTGTCCGCGGCACACCTGGCCTGGCGGGACGCGGCTCGATCCCTGGGCTGGTCACCACTCCGTACGCCCACACCCCCACCCGCCACCGCTGAGCAACCCCCCGCCCACCCCCTGCGGGAGCACCGGGGTCCACCGCCCCGGCACCTGCTGCCACCCCCCGCCGCAACGACACCCGTCCGGAAGACTCGCATGCCTGACGCCCTCAGCCCCGACGCCGTCCACCTCGGTCTCGATCTCGGTACGCAAAGCGTGCGCGCGATCGCCATGGACGGCACCGGACAGCTGCTCGCCGCGGCCTCCCGCCCACTGACCAGCCACCGCGACGGCCTCCGGCATGAACAGGACCCCGACCAGTGGTGGTCCGCTCTGAGCGACGCCTGCCGCGAGGCACTGGACGGCATCGACACCCGTCGGGTGCGGGGCCTGGCGGTGGACGCCACCTCCGGGACCATCCTGCTCGCCGACCCCTCCGGCACCCCCCTCACACCGGCCCTGATGTACGACGACGGGCGCGCCGCCCGACACGCGGAACGGGTCAACACCGTCGGCGCAGCCGTATGGGAAAAGCTCGGATACCGCACCATGCAGCCGTCCTGGGCCCTGCCCAAACTGCTCTGGCTCCTCCAGCACACCGAAGCGCCGCGGGGAACCCGGCTGCTGCACCAAGCCGACCTGATCACCTGGCGGCTCACCGGACGCCGTACCCCCACCGACTCCAGCCACGCTCTGAAGACCGGCTACGACCTGCTCGCCGAGCGCTGGCCCGTCGAGGAACTGACCGCCCTCGGCGTCCCCGACGACCTGCTGCCCGACGTCGTACGGCCCGGCACCGTCATCGGCAATGTCTGCGCACAAGCCGCAGCGGCCACCGGCATCCCTCCCGGCGTACCCGTCGTCGCGGGCATGACCGACGGCTGCGCGGCACAGATCGGCGCGGGCGCTCTCACCCCCGGCGCCTGGAACTCGGTGCTCGGTACCACCCTCGTGCTCAAGGGCGCCAGCCTCCGCCCCGTGCACGACCCCGCGGGGGTGGTCTACTGCCACCTCGGGCCCGGCGGCACCTGGCTGCCCGGCGGAGCATCCAGCAGCGGCGCCGGCGTCCTCTCCCGCCGGTTCCCCGGCGCCGACCTCGATGCCCTCACCGAGCAGGCCGCCACCACCGATTCCACGGCGGTCGTCTACCCGCTCGCCGGTGCACGAGGTGAGCGGTTCCCGTTCCGCGCCCCCGACGCACACTCCTTCGTACTCGGCGAACCGACCGGCACGGCGGAGGAGTTCCACGCCTGCCTGCTGGGCGTGGCCTGCCTCGAACGGCTCTGCCTCGACCACCTGGACCACATCGGCGCCCCCGTCGACGGCCCGCTCAGCCTCACCGGCGGCGGCGCCCGCAACCGGTACTGGTCGCAGCTGCGCGCCGACCTGCTCGGCCGGCGGGTGACCCTGCCGGAGCAGGCCGAGAGCGCCGCCGGCATGGCCGTGCTCGCGGCCACCGCCTGCGGCGTGCCGCTGGAGCAGGCCGCGGCCGCCATGGTGCGATCCGGGACCGAACTGCACCCCGACTCCTCCCGCACCCGACGACTCCTTCCCCGCTACCTCGGCTTCGTCGACGAACTGACCCGCCGGGGCTGGCTGGATCCGCAGGTGGCCACCCACGCCCACAGAAAGGCCCAGCAGTGACCGACTTCGTCCTCGTACGGCACGGAGAGACAGAGTGGCACGCGGAGAACCGCTATGCCGGCCGCTCCGACGTGCAGCTCACCGAGCGCGGGCACAAGCAGGCCGCCGCACTCGGCGCCTGGGCGGCCGGCCGGCAACTGGACGCGGTGCTCAGCTCACCGCTCTCCCGTGCCCGGCTCACCGCCGAGCCCACCGCCAACGGCCTCGGCCTGCCGTTGCGTATCGACGAGCGACTCCGCGAAGTCGACTTCGGGCACGGCGAGGGACTCACCCGAGCAGAGATGCGGGAACGGTTCCCGGCCGAACTGGCAGCCTTCCTCACGGATCCGGTCGCCCACCACCTGCCCGGAGGCGAGGACCCGGCAGCAGCCGCCGCTCGCGCCATCGCATGCCTCACCGACGTCGAACAGGACCTGCCCCACGGCCGCGTCCTGGTCGTCGCCCACTCCACCCTCGTCCGCCTCGTCCTGTGCAGGCTGCTCGGCATCCCCCTCGCCCACTACCGCCAGGTGTTTCCCAAGCTGGACAACGGCGCGCTCACCGAACTACGCCTCCAGGCCGGACGAGCATCACTCCTGCGACTCAACGTCCCCACGCTGACCACCGACTGATTCACTTCCCGGAGAACCACCGTGCCCACCACAGTCCTCGCCGCGGGCGATCACTTCGTGCTGCCCCGGCTGCTCACCCAAGAGCTGCGCGACGCCGTACCCGAGCCGGCCGCGCTCGACATCCGCGAACTGCAACTGCCCTGGCCGCACACACCGTTCGGCAAGGTCGCCGAGGTCGACGAGGCATCCGGCAGCGAAGACGACATCATCGAGGCACTGCGCGGGAAGCAGATCTGCGTCACCCAGATGGCGCCGCTCACCGAACGTATCCTCACCGCCTGCCCCGACCTCGAACTGTTCTGCGTCAGCCGCGGCGGACCGGTCAACGCCAACCTGGACGCCGCCACCCGCCACGGTGTCGCCGTCTGCTACGCCCCCGGCCGCAATGCCGTGGCCACCGCCGAACACACCCTCGCGCTCATCCTCGCCGCGGCCCGCGGCATCGGCGACGTCCACGCGGACCTCAAGCAGGGCGCCTGGCGCGGCGACTACTACGACTACGCCAACTGCGGCATCGAGATCGACGGCTCGACCATCGGACTCGTCGGCTTCGGCGCCATCGGCTCCCGCGTCGCACGCGTACTCGCGGCCATGGGCGCCACCATCCTCGTCCACGACCCCTATGTACGCCCCGAGGCGGTGCGGGGCCTGGCCCAGCTCGTGACCCTGGAGGAACTGCTCGACCGCTCCCGCATCGTCTCCCTGCACGCCCGGGTCACCGACGAAACCCGCGGCATGATCGGCCGCGCCCAGATCGCCTCCATGCCCCGCGGTGCGGTGCTGGTCAACTGCGCGCGCGGCGCCCTCCTCGACTACGACGCGGTGTGCGACGCCCTGAACGACGGGCACTTGGGCGGCGCCGGGTTCGATGTCTACCCCGACGAGCCCGTACCGGCCGGGTCCCGGCTGCTGTCCGCACCCGGTGTCGTCCTGACTCCGCACATCGCCGGGGCCAGCCGTGAAGTCGCCCACAAGGCGGCCCGGATCGTGGCAGCGGAAGTGGCCCGCTACCTGCGCGGCGAACCCCTCACCCACTGCGCCAACCCGGAGGCCGTGCGTACGCGAAGGTGACACACGCGGGCACGGCCGAGCCGAGGACGCCTGCGAGTCCACGGCGGTGTGCTCGCTCCGTCAAGCCGTCGAATACGACAGCCGCTTCGCCTTCGGCAGGTCGGTCAGTCGCTCGATGCCGGGTTCGTCCACGAGGAGAACCGAGTAACCCGGCAGGAATTGAACATCGCCGAGCACCGCGAACCCGGACCCGAGCCGCCGCAGCACGGTCGGGTTCTCGCCTCGCAGCGCAGCCCCGATTCGGTCCGTTCTCCAGTCACCAGTCATGCCCCCAACCTAGCCAGGCACCGTGCGCCGATCTCAGCCCTTCACCGCGCCCGAAGTGAGCCCCTGGACGATGTGGCGGCTGGCGAAGGCGAACAGGAGCATCGTGGGCAGGATCGTCAGTACGGCTGCCGCGGACATCGAGCCCCAGTCGATGTTGAAGCTGGAGATGAAGCCGTTCAGGGCGGTGGGGACGGTCTTGTTGCTGTCGCTGTTCATGAGCGTCACCGACAGGAACAGTTCGTTCCAGCAGTTGACGAAGTTGAAGATGAACGCGGCGATGATGCCGGGGGGCATCACCGGCAACAGCACCCGGAACAGCGCCGCGAAGCGGGACAGGCCGTCGATCATGGCGGCCTCCTCCAGCGCGTCAGGGATGTTCTCGAAGAACCCGCGCAGCATCACCGTGCAGAAGGGGATGCACACCGCGATGTAGACGAGGATCAGGCCGAAGCGGTTGTCGACCAGCTTCAGGTCGGTCATCAGAAGGTAGAGCGGGCCCAGGGCGATGAACGACGGGATCATCTGGGTGACCAGCGCGGCCATCAGCAGAGCGGACTTGGTGCGGAACTCGAAGCGCGCCAGTACGTACGCCGAGAGCATCGAGATCGCGGTGGCCGTCACGCCGGCCAGCGTGGAGACGATGAGGCTGTTGGTGAGGTAGGTACCGAAGTCGGCGGTGCCGAACAGGCCGCTGTAGTTCTCCAGCGAGAAACGTTCGGGCCAGTACGCCAGCGGGAACTGGAAGATGTCGCCGGGGGCCTTGAGCGAGGTGACGGCGATCCAGTAGAGCGGGAAGACGGTGAAGAGCAGCCATATGCCGAGGAAGGTGAACTTCACGGCCCGGCCGGCCCGGGTCTCCTTGCCGGTCACGTCCTCACCCCTTTCTTCTCGCGCTTCTTCTCGCGCGTGGCCATCAGGAAGAACACCGCGAACACCAGCAGTGCGGCCACCACGAGGAGGCCGAGCGTGGAGGCTCTGCCGTAGTCGCCCTGCTGAGTGATCTTGATCATCCAGGTGGTCACGATGTGCGTCTCGTTGTTCGGTCCGCCGCCGGTCATGCCGAAGATCAGGTCCGGGAAGTTGAAGATCCAGATCACCCGCAGCAGTACGGTCAGCGCCAGTGTGGTCCGGATGTACGGGATGGTGATCTGGAAGAGTGTGCGGGCCTTGCCCGCGCCGTCCAGCGCCGCCGCCTCGTAGAGCTCGTCGGGGATCGACTGGAGCGCCGCCAGAATCATGATCGCGAAGAAGGTGACGCCGTACCAGATGTTGGCGATGAGGACGGCCACCATCGCCGTCTTCGGATCGGCCAGCCAGGCGATCGGTTCGTCGATCAGGCCGGCCTTCTGGAGCAGGTCGTTCACGACGCCGAACTCGCTGTTGAACAGCCAGCGGAACAGGATGCCGATCAGGAACCCGGAGATCGCCCAGGGAAAGAAGATCAGCGCCTGGTACAGGCCGCGCAGTCGGAAGCGGCGGCGCAGCCACAGGGCGAGCGCGAAGCCGACCACCAGCTGGGGGACGATCGAGCCGACCACCCAGATGCCGGTGTTGCTCAGGACCGTCCCCCAGGCGGGGTCGGCGAAGACATCGCCGAAGTTCCTCAGACCGACCCATGAGGTGTCGGTCAGGTCGGTCAACTTCCAGTTGCGGAAGGCCATCTGGCCGCCCGCGATCATGGGGTAGTAGGTGAAGACCGCCACGAAGACCGCAGCCGGCGCCATGAAGGCGGCGATGCTGAGGCCACGCCTGGTGGTGAACTCCCGCTTGCGCCTGCCCCCTTGGGGGAGACCTCGCTCACGGGAGGCCTCCCCGGTGCCCGGCGCCGTCGTCTTCGACGTCGTTGTGGACGTGACGGACATGTCTACTGCTCCTGCCGCCACTTCTCGGTCCAGTACGCGTCCCAGCCCGCGAGCAGCTCCTTGGGCGTCGTCCTGCCGAGGATCAGCTTCTGCACATCGGCGTCGGCCCGCTGCTGCCACTCGGCCCACCAGCTGACGCCGCGCGGCTGGGTGACGACCAGGTACTTGTCCGGCTGCTCGGTCATGGTGACGTAACTCGACCAGGGTCCGGACTTGTAGAAGGGGTCGCCGGCCGCGGACTTGAGGATGGGTACCAGGCTGTTCTTCTTCGTGAACGACGTCGACGCCTCGCCCTGCGACAGGAACTCGACGAGCCGCACGGCCTCGGCCTTGTGGTCGCTGCCCTTGGCCACGCCCCACCCGGCGGTGGCCAGCGGCTGCACCGTCTTGCCGCCCGGCCCGGCCACCAGCGGCGCGGTGCCCCACTGGTCCTTGGATATCGACTTCGACTCCGAGACCGTGGCGATCACCTCGGGGTCCTGGAGGAGGAAGGCCGTGGAGCCGTTGGAGAACGCCTCCACCATCTCCGGGTAGCCCCAGGAGACGGACGACTTCGGGGACGCCTGCTCGAAGAGCTCGAGATAGTTCTCGATGGCGTCCTCGGCCTCGGGGGCGGAGAAGATCGTACGGCCGTTCTTGAGCTTGAAGCCGTTCGCCGGGTCGACCTGGTCGGCGAGGTAGGCCTCGATGGCGGCGGTGGCGTTGCTGTGGGAGTTGGCGCCACCACGGAAGGCGTAGCCGTAGCGGCGCTCACCCGGATCGTGGACGGCGGACGCCTGCTCCAGCAGCTCCTGCCAGGTGGCCGGCGGCTTGTCGAAGCCCGCCTTCCCGATGAGGTCGGTGCGGTAGAAGAGGCTCAGACCGTAGAAGCCGTACGGAACGAAGTAGGTGCGGCCCTTGGTGTCCTTCGAGGCGTTGACCGCGTTCTCCGTCATCGCCTCCCAGCCCTTCCAGCCGTCGAGGTCCTTCTTCATGTCGTACAGCCAGCCGTTGTTCGACCAGGGTCCGACGGTGATGTCCCGGACCTCCAGGACGTCCACCCCGCTACCGGACTGGAGCATCTGCTGGAGCTTCTGGTCGGCCTGCTCGGTGGGCGGGGAGACCAGATTGACCTTGATCTTGGGGTGCTGCTGCTCGAAGTCGGCTATGAGGTCCTTGAGCAGGTCGGTGCGGGTCGGGTTCGTCAGACTCTCGACCAAGTTGAGGGTGACCGTTCCGCTCGCCTCGGGGCTCATGGTGGAACAGCCGGTCACTACCATCGCGGCGGCGGTGCCGAGTGCGAGAGCTGCCGTCCTTCTTCTCATCGTGCTGACCTCTTCCCTGAGTCTTCTCGGGCCCATGTGCCGAGGACGGGAACGCATTCCTCGGCGAAGTACTCGTAGTCGGCGGCGGTGTTGTAGACATGGGCGGACAGACGCATGTAGCCGATGCCGTCGAAGCTGGTGAAGGCCGCCTCCACGCCCAGCTCGCGGGCCACCCGGTCGCGCAGCGCGTCGGCCTCGACGCGGTCGGCGGCCAGGCCGTCCGGCAGGCGCACCAGGCGCATCCCTGGGACGGGCATGCCGACATCGACCGCGGTGTCCAGGTCGGCCGCTCCGGCGAAGGCGGCGCCGATGACACGGGCGGCGTAGTCGGCCAGGTCGTCCATGTAGCGGCGGGCGGCGGGCCAGCCCCAGGTGCGGTCGATGAACGCGAGGGACACCGGTGCGGCCAGGTAGGAGGTGGCGTCGACCGTGCCCTGCTGGTCGAAACGGTTGGGGAAGGGGTCGGCCGCCGCCCAGGAGTCGATAAGGGGGTGGAGCCGGTCGCGCAAGGGGCCCCGGGCGACCAACGCCGCGGTACCGCGGGGAGCGCAGCCCCATTTGTGCAGGTTGCCGGTCCAGAAGTCGTACGTCGCACCTGCGAGCGGCGCGTCGAGCAGGCCGGGCGCGTGGGCGCCGTCGACCAGGACGGGGATACCGCGCCGGCGGGCCTGCGCCCCGATGCGCTCCACCGGCAGCCGGCGTGCGGTCGCCGAGGTGATCTGGTCGACGACGACCAGGTCGGTGGCGTCGCCGAACTCGGCGACCACGGCGTCGTACGCCTGATCCTCGTCCGCCTCCAACGGCACCCGGGCGGTACGGACCCGGCCGCCCCAGCGACGTGCCATCCGCTCGGCCCCCATCGTCACGGCCCCGTAGCCGTGGTCGGTCACCACGATCTCCCCGCCGGGGCGCAACGTGAGGGCGGCGTAGACGACACTCGCGCCGGCGCTGGCGTTCGGCACCAGGGCGAGATCCCCGGCGCTCACGTGCAGGAACTCGGCCAGCTCGACCCGCGCGGCGGCGAGCCGCCCCGGAAGTGCCGGGAACCACACCACGGGTGAGCGTTCCATCTCCACCCGCAGCAGTTCCTGCCGCTCCTGAGCCACCAGAGGAACGGCCCCGAAAGAGCCGTGGTTCAGGTGCTTGAGGGCAGGATCCAGCGACCAGGCCCGGTCTGCGGGCCTACCGTCCGCCAGCAGCAGCGGGCGCGGTGCGGTGGTCACCTCGGTCTCGCTCACAGGACTCCACATCTGGGCAGGGTGGTCCTACGGAAGAGCAGACTCCGCTCGGACACATCTGATGACTCGGCATCCTGCACACCTTCCGCGGCGGAAACAAGGGTCGTACAGTGAAAGTCATCAGATGACTTCTAGGTGACCTGCGTACGGCACATCTGATGAACCGCTACACCTCGCTACAGTGCTCCGAGCGAACCGCGGCGTGCCCGCGGCCCGTCAGGGGAGGAAGAGGGGACGGATGTCCGCAGTCGAGAAGGCGTTCCACGGCCTACGGCACATGATCGGGACCGGACGCCTCGGACCGGGCGAGCGCATTCCGCCCGAGGGCGAGCTCTGTGAGGAACTGGGCGTCTCGCGCGGGTCGCTGCGCGAGGCCGTACGGATGCTCGCCGCGCTCGGCGTCATCGAGCCGCGGCACGGTTCGGGCACGTATGTCTCACAGCTGAGGCCCGAGGACGTGATCGGCAGCCTCTCCCTGACGCTCGAACTCCTCCCGCTGTCGGGCCTGTTGGAGGTCTACGAGATCCGGCGCGTCCTCGAGGCCCACGTGGCCGCACAGGCGGCGGCCCGCTGCACTCCGGAGACGGTGGACACGCTCTTCTCCCTCATCGAGGACATGGAGGCCACGACCGACCCCACCAAGGCATCCGAACTCGACCACCGCTTCCACGCGGAGATCGCCCGCGTTGGCGGCAACCCCACCCTGGCCACCCTCCTGGCGGTCTTCCGCGCCCGCTCCCGCAAGTACCAGGTCTTCACCCTGCCCGAAGGCCCGGAACTGCGCAGGAAGAGCGACGACGACCACCGGATCCTGGCCACTGCCATCGCCGACCGTGACCCGGTCGCCGCGGCCGGCGCGGCACAGGCGCACGTCGCCCAGACCGAGCGGTGGCTGCGCGCGTTCATGCCGCCGGTCGAAGAGACCGGCGGCACGGACTGAGGCGGCACCATCGCGAGCGGCGGTATGAGGCGGAGTCGACCCGGTGCGGAGCCCGATTCGGAGTTGAGGCGCTCGGTGCGACGGGCGAGCGGCGGTTACTCCGCCGCCTTCTTCAGGGCGTCGAGCCAGCCGATGAGCGAATCGCTCAGCGCCGCGGCGAGGTTGTCCCGGTCGGCGTCGACCGGCGCGCCCGCCCAGGACTCCCGGGTGCGGACCACGACACCGTCGCCGGTTTCGGTGAAGGTCCACTCGTGCACACCGGTGATGCCATGCGCCGGACCGCCCCACAGGATGCGGTGCGGGGCGTCGACCGCGTAGACGGTGGAGTCGATGCTCAGGCCCGCGGTCATCCAGTGGAAGGTGGTGCCAGGGGCGACGGGGCCGTCGATCCGGGCCTCGGTGATGGCGTGCTGCCAGGCGGGCCAGGAGCCGATACCGGTGTGCAGCTGCCAGACCCGCTCCAGGGGAGCGGCGATCCGGATGGTGTGGTCGGCGACGACGGGGGCGTTCTCGTCGATGGTCGTGAGGTAGGTCATGGCGACTCCTCGGTGTCGGGGTGCCCGGTCCGCCGTTGAGGGGGGGCAGCGGCGGACCGGACGGCTGGGGTGGGGCGGGCGGTCATCGCCGGGGCCGGGCCCGGCGATCGGGATCCCGGACGGTTTCCGTGCCCGGCTGGGTCAGGCGGACAACTCGAGGTCGGGGATCCAATGGCCGTGGATGCCGGCGGGCACCCTGCGGGGAAGTTCGACGGCGGCCACCGTGCTCAAGTCGCTCGCGTCCAGGACGAGCAGCTCCGAGGCGTCGGCACCGAGGTCGCTGACGAGCGTGAGCAGATAGCCGTCGTCCTCGCCGGTGCCACCCTCGGCGGGGACGAAGACGGCCTCGCCCGGCATCCGGCCCGCTCCGTGCGCGAGCAGCGTCTCGCGGCCGGTCTCCGTGTCGAACTTGACCGTGTGGTAGCCCTCCAGGCCCGCTCCGGGGAACGCGATGGCATAGCTGTAGCGGTGAGCCGAACCGGTGTGGGCGTCGTTGATCGACGGGAATTCGGTGGCCAGGTCGTTGAGGGACTCGGTGGTGACCCTGCCCGTGGCCGGGTCGATGATCCACCGGTGCAGGGTCGAGCCGGCGTCGGGGCTGGTGCCGTATCCGGGGGCACCGACCCACCACTTCCACGAGCTCTCCCACGCGGAACGGTCGAAGCGCGGCGCTTCGAGGACGATCCGCCCCCGGGCGTCGGTGTGGGCGTTGGCGACATGCAGCAGCGCCGCCTGGTCGGCCACCTCGAACCAGGTGGCCTCGCCCCCGGCCCGCGGCATCACACCGATGCGCAGCGGGACGTCGTCGTGCCAGCGGTAAGGGATGCCGGAGTGCTCGGAATGGTCGAAGACCACGGGCGAGTTGATGAAGACCACGTGTTCACTGGTGATGGCGAAGTCGTGCATGAGGGAGGGGCCGGAGCCGTCGACGACCTGCGACCTGACGATGTCTCCGGAGGCGTCGGCCACGTAGTACGTCAGATACGGCGGGAACGGGCTGTAGCTGAAGAAGTGCAGCTCGCCGGTCTCCGGGTCCTCCTTGGGGTGGGCGGTCATCGCGCTCTTGAGCTTGCCGCCGAAGTCGTGAACGCCGATCGTGTCCAGGTCGGCGCTCACCTCCCAGGGCAGGTTGGCCTCCTGAAGGGCCAGGTAGCGGCCCCCGTGGAAGATGATGTTGGTTGCGGCGGCGCTGACTTCGAGTTCCGTCCCGGTGAACGGCACACCGTCCAGGAAGGGTGTGCGCACCCAGCGGTTGCGGTACCACTCGGCCCGGCCGCCCCTGAGACGGACTCCGTGGATCATGCCCTCGCCGCGGAACCAGTGGGTCGGTGTGATGCCCGGCTTGGGGTTGTGGCCGTTGCGGAAATAGCGGCCGTTCAGCTCGGGCGGGAGCGTGCCGCGCACCTTCAGCTCGTGGCCGGTGATCTCGTCGATGACGGGCGTGAAGTGGCCGCTGAGGTACGGCTTGTCCAGAGTCACGGTCATGCCTTTCGGGTGGAGAGAGCCGAGACGAGCAGGGTCAGGGCGGCGCAGGCCGCGAAGGCCGCGCCGGGGGAGGGGAGCAGGGTGAGGAAGGACAGGCCGATGGCTCCGCCGAGCTGCCGGGAGGCGTTGACCAGCCCGCCGGCCAGGCCGTTGTCGGTGGCCGCGACGCCGGTGGAGGCCAGCGCGGTGAGACGGACGAAGGCCACCCCCAGCCCGAGGCCGATGAGGAGGGTCGGGCCGAGCAGGTCCACGGGGAAGCTGCCGTCGGGCGGGGTCCTGGACAGCCAGGCCAGTCCGGCCGCGAGGACGGCCAGGCCCACGGGGAGCACTGGGCGGCCGGAGATCTTGCCGGTGACCCACGAGGAGAGGGTGATCATGAGGGCGAGGGGAAGCTGGGTCAGCCCGGCCGCCAAGGGCGAGTAGCCGAGGGTGCGTTGCTGATAGAGCGGCAGGAAGTAGAACAGGCCGAGCCAGACCGC
The DNA here is from genome assembly GCF_043673425.1 of Streptomyces sp. M41. NCBI lineage: Bacteria > Bacillati > Actinomycetota > Actinomycetes > Kitasatosporales > Streptomycetaceae > Streptomyces > Streptomyces sp. M41. The sequence goes on from NZ_JBIMKE010000009.1 coordinate 148,302, forward strand.
GCCGAGCAGCGCCATCAGCACGTTGGGCACCGCCACCACGCTCATCCTGGCCGGCAGCAGCGGGTCGGCGGAGCGGCGCTGGAGCACCACGAACACGCCGAGCAGCGCCAGACCCAGCACGGCGATCGGCCAGGGACCTGACAGGCCGTAGGTGAGCGCCACCAGCCCTGCCGTCACCGTCACCGTGCCCGGCGCGTCCAGGCTTCCGCTGCGCGGCCGGTCAGCGGATGCCTGGCTTCCGTCGCGCGGCCGGTCAGCGGATGCCTGGCTTCCGCCGCGCGGCCGGTCGGCGCCGACCAGCAGCCATGTGGCCACCAGGACGACCAGGGCCAACGGCACCATCACGACGAACACCGCACGCCACCCGTACAGACTGGTGAGCAGTCCGCTCAGCAGTACGCCCGCCGCTCCGCCGGCACCGGAGACGGCGCCCCACACCCCGAGGGCGACGCCGCGCCGGCGCCCGGCCGGGTAGAGCGTGAGCACCAGGGCCAGCGCCGTGGGCGCCAGCAGCGCGGCGCCGATTCCCTGCACGGCTCTGCACACGATCAGCACGACCGCCGTGGGCGCCAGGGCCGCGCCCAGGGCGGAGAGGGCGAACAGGCCGGTGCCGAACAGAAAGACGCGGCGCAGACCGTGGACGTCGCCCGCGCGCCCGCCCGGCAGCAGCAGCGCTCCGAAGACCAGTACGTACGCGTTGACCGTCCACGCCTGTCCCGTGTCCGACAGATCGAGCCCGGTCCGGATGCCGGGCAGCGCGACGTTCACGATCGACGTGCTCAGCACGACCAGGAACTGGGCCGTGGCCAGGGCCGCCAGCGGCGTCCAGCCGAGGGGGGTCCGTTGCGGTGCGGTGCGGGTCATGACTCGACACTCGCAGCGGGCGCCCACCGCTCGCGTCGGTAGTCATCACCTACTTCACCGGCATCGCCGTACGACGTGCCGGGGCAACCCCTGGGCGACCGGGAGTCGTTGCCTGATGCCCCTCGGGTGTCGGACCGCATAGGTTGTCGGGCATGCCCGCGACACACACGGATGCGCTGATCGGCCGTCAGGACGAGATACGCCGGCTCGACACCTTGCTCCGAGCGGCCCGGCAGGGTCAGGGCGGCGCCCTGGTCCTGCGCGGCGAGCCGGGCATCGGCAAGAGCGCGCTGCTACGGCATCTGCACGAGATGGCCACCGGGTTCCTGGTCGTACGGGCCTCCGGCGCGGAGTTCGAGATGGAGCTGCCGTACGCCGCGCTGCACCAACTGCTCGCGCCCCTCACCGAACGGCTGACGGAGCTCCCCGCCCCGCACCGCGCAGCGCTGGAGATCGCGTTCGGTCTCGACACCGGCACACCCGATCCGTTCCTGGTCGGCGTCGCGTCGCTGGGCCTGCTGGTGGAGAGCGTCGAAGAGCGCCCGCTCCTGTGCGTCGTCGACGACGCACAGTGGCTGGACCAGGCATCCGCCAAGGCGCTGGCCTTCCTGGCCCGCCGGGTCTCGGCCGAGTCGATCGCCCTCGTGTTCGCGGCGCGCCGAACGAGCCGGATGCCCGAACTGGACGCGCTTCCCGGCCACTTGCTGGCGGGCCTCGGCGAGTCGGATGCCCGCGCACTGCTGACCGCGGCGGTCCGCGCACCGTTGGACGAGCGGGTACGCGACCGCATCCTGGCCGAGGCGCGCGGCAACCCCCTGGCGCTGGTGGAGCTTCCCCGGACCGCCGGACTCGCCGGGATGGCGGGCGGATTCACGCAACCCGACTCGGTGCCCGACGTGATCGAGCAGAGCTTCCGGTCCCGGCTGGAGCTTCTGCCGCCGGAGGCCCGGCTGTTGGTGACGCTCGCCGCCGCCGAGCCGATCGGCGACCCCGGTCTGCTGTGGCGCGCGGCCGGGCACCTGGGCATCGACGCCGCTGCCGCCGCCCAGTCGGTCCCGCTGGTGGAGTTCGGCAGCCGGATCCGGTTCAGCCACCCCCTCGCCCGCTCGGCCGCCTACCACGCCGCCGCCGAGTCGGAGCGGCGCAGGGCGCACGAGGCGCTGGCCCGCGTGACCGACCCGGCCGCCGACCCCGACCGGCGGGCATGGCACCGTGCCCAGGCCAGTGCCGGCCCGGACGAGCAGGTGGCAGCAGAGCTCGAAGCCTCCGCCACCCGCGCCCAGGAACGCGGCGGCGTCGCGGCGGCAGCGGCCTTCCTCGAACGCTCGGCGGCGCTCACGATCGACACGAAGCAGCGCGCCGAGCGGGTTCTGGCCGCGGTCGACGCCAAGCTCTCGGAGGGCGACTTCGACGCCGCCGCCGACCTGCTCACCACCGTCCCCACTGACGAACCCGCCCAGGCCGCCAGAGCCGACAGGCTGCGCGGCAGACTGTCGTTCGTCCGCCGCCGGGGCGACGAGAACCCGACGGCGTATCTGCTGCGAGCCGCCGCCCGGCGCGCGACCGCCGAGCCCGCCTGGTCGCGGGAGTGCTGCCTGGACGCCCTCGAGATGGGCCTCCTGCTGGGCAACCTCGACCAAGTCGTGGAGACCGCCCGCAGCGCGGCTCCGCCGTCCGCCGAGGTGGACTCCGAGGTGCCGGATCCCGATGCACCGCCATCCGACGAACGGCGTTCCGACGCACCGCCATGCAACGAACGGCGTTCCGACGCGCCGGGAGCTGACGAACGGCATTCCGGCGAACCGGATTCCGGGGCGGCGGCGGTCCTGACGGGCCTGATCAGCCTGGTCGGCGACGGGCATACGGCCGCGGGGGCCACCCTCCGACCGGTGATCGACGACGCCGACGCCGAGGTGTGGGCCAGGCGGCCGTCCCTGGGCTTCATGGTGGCCACCGAGCTGTGGCACTTCGACGCGCTGCAAGGCATCGCCACCCGTGCCGTCGCCGCGGGCCGGGAGTCGGGCTCCTTCCACGCGCTGCCCATCGCCCTGGCCATGCAAGCCACCGCGGCCGTGCACCAGGGCGCCTTCGGGCTCGCGATGGAACGGATCTCCGAGGAGGAGGCCATCGCCGACGCCACCGGCGCCGCCCCGCTCGTCTACCCCCGCCTGCACCTCGCCGCCCTGCGCGGGCGGCGCAAGGAGGCCGCCGACCTGTTCGCGACCGTCGATCACCGCATGAGCCTCAGCGTGCCGTGGGCGACGGCCGTCCTCAACAACGGCCTGGCCGACTACCCCGCCGCACTCGAAGCGGCGCGCCGGGCGGTGGAGTACGGCGCCGTCGGCACCGCGGGCCTGGCCCTGCCCGAACTCATCGAGGCGGCCATGCGCTGCGGCGAACCCGGCGTCGCCGCCTCGGCCCTCGCCCTGCTCGAAGAGCGCACCCGAGCGGGAAGCCACGCATGGGGACTTGGCGTAGCGGCCTATGCGCGAGCCCTGGTCACCGAGGACGAATTTGCCTACCAGGACGCGATCGACCTGCTCGACGGCAGCGCCCTGGTCGTCTACCGCGCCCGGGCGCGACTGCTGTACGGGGAGTGGCTGCGCCGCCGGGGCCGACGGCGTGACGCCCGGTCCGTACTGCGGCCGGCCCAGGAGGCGCTGTCCGGCCTCGGCATGGAGGGGTTCGCCGAGCGCGCCGCCGGCGAGCTGCGGGCCACGGGGCAGCAGGCCCGCAGCCGTACGTCGAAGGCGTCGGACCAGCTGACGATGCAGGAGGTGCACATCGCCCGCCTGGTCGCCGACGGAGCCACTTCCAAGGAGGTGGCCGCGAAGCTGTTCCTGAGCCCCCGGACGGTCGACGCGCATCTGCGCAACATCTTCCGCAAGCTCGGCCTCACCTCACGCAGACAGCTGCGGGATCTGCCCGACATTCGTTAGCCGCGGTTCGCCAGCCGCATGGTGGTGGCCGCCGCCTCGGGACCGTTCATCGACTCCACGGGACCGGGCCAACGCAGCCCGTACTTGGCCCGGTAGGCACCGCAGGCGCGCTCGACGAGCCCGGCGTCCGCGACCGGCTCGAGAGCGACGGCCGGCCGCACCCCAGTTGCCGCGCCGCCCGAAAGCCGAGCGGACATACGCCTCCCCGTCGACCACCGCCACCCAGAGGGTCCTGCCCGTCCAAAGACCGTTCGCGGGCCGTACCCACAACACGATCTCTCGGGCGTGACGCTGTGGTGTGGACATGCCGCGTTCGGAGTAATGGGCTGGTCGAACCCACTGCGCTGCGTCAACCTGTGCGGGTTGACCACCGTCCCGTCAAAGGGTGGCGCATGACCTTCGACAAGAGCACCGAAGCCGCCCAGACCGTCGGACATGTGTGATGGCGGGAGACGAGCAAGAACCCGAACGGCCGCCTCATACCGGCCCGACGCCACTGCCGGACGCCCAGCTGGAAGAGATCGCCGGCCGGCTGCGGGATCTGACCACCGCCAAGGACCGACTGCAGGGCCTGCTGAACGCCGTGCTGGCGATCAGCCAGGAAACGCATCTGCCCGCGGTGCTGCACCGCATCGTCACCACGGCCATGGAGCTGGTCGGCGCCCGCTACGGGGCGCTGGGGGTGCTGGACGAGTCAGGGGAGCGGTTGGGGCAGTTCATCACGGCCGGCCTGTCGGACACCGAGCGGGCGGACCTGTCGGGGGTCGAGTTCCCGCGAGGCCGCGGCGTTCTGGGTCATCTGATCCGCCACCCCGAGCCCTTGCGCGTCGACGACATCCCCTCCCATCCGGCATCCGCCGGATTCCCGCCCGGCCATCCGCCCATGCGCACCCTCCTGGGCGTTGCCATCGGCGTCCGCGGCACCATCTACGGAGACCTCTACCTCTCCGAACGCCTGGACAGCCGGCCGTTCGACCGCGACGACCAGGACGTCGTCGTCGCCCTGGCCGGCGCCGCCGGCGTCGCGATCGAGAACGTACGGCTGTACGAACAGGTGCGCGACAGTGCCGAAAACTTCCAGCGTCTCCTCCTGCCCACGCTGCCTGACCTGCACCCTTTCACCGCCGCGGCCATCTACCGCCCCGCCCTCACCCCCGGCCACCTGGGCGGAGACTGGTACGACGCCCTCTGGCTGCCGGACAACGCATGCGCCGTCGTGATCGGCGACGTCGTGGGCCACGACATGCGCGCGGCCGCCGCCATGGCCCAGACCCGCAGCATGCTCCGCGCCCTGCTCTTCGACCGCCTCAACCCGCCCAGCAGCGTTCTCACCCAACTGGACCGCGCTCTGGACGCCATCACCGATCTGCCCGTCACCACCGCCTGCCTCGCCCGTATCGAGTCCGCCGAAGACGGGCTGCGGCTGCACTGGAGCACGGCCGGCCACCTCCCGCCGCTGCTGATCACCCCCGACCGGCAGACGGAGTATCTCGACGCCGAGCCGGGCCTGCCCCTCGGAGTCGACACCGAACAGCACCGACCCGACCACACTCACCTCGTGCCGCCCGGGTCCACGGTGGTCGTCTTCACCGACGGGCTCGTCGAGCACCCCGACCACCCCATCGACCAGGGCCTCGCCCGGCTCGCCGAACTCGCCGCGGCGAACGTCCAGTTGCCGCTGGACGACTTCGTGCGCTTCCTCGCCGACCACCACCCCAGCGACGGCCACGACGACATGGCCCTCCTGGCCCTGCGCACCCCGGGCGACTGAGAAGCGGGTGACAACAGAGTGAGATCAGGGGCCGTGCGGGCGGGCGGCACCGCCCCGCCTCAGGCATCGCCGCGGACGACGGTCACCGGACAGTGGGCGTGGTGCAGCACCGCCTGGCTCACCGAGCCCAGAAGCAGCCCGGCGAAGCCGCCGCGCCCTCTCGCTCCGACGACCATGAGCTGGGCGTTCCTGCTCGCCTCGACCAACGTCTCCCGGACTTCGCCGCTGAGCACCTCCTGTCTGACCACCACGTCCGGATACCGCTCCGCGAATCCGGCGAGTGCCTGGGCCAGCAGACGCTCCGCGGTCTCCACGCCCGTACCGGGCGGTACGTAGTCCGGCTGCCACGCGTGTACGGCGAGGATCTCAGCCTTGCGCAACGCCGCCTCGGCGAAGGCGAACTCCACGGCTGCCTCGCCCACCGGCGATCCGTCGACACCGAGCACCACAGGCCCCGCCTCGGCCGGCTCACCGCGGACCACCAGCACCGGACACCGGGCGTGCGCGGCCAGCGACACGGCCGTCGAACCCAGCAGCATCCCCACGAAACCACCGACGCCCCGGGCGCCGACGACCACCAGGTCCGCGCTCCGTGACTCGGCACCCAGCACCTCCACCGCACCGCCCGTCACCACCTCATCGGTGACCTCCACGTCAGGCGCCAAGTCCCGGGCGTGCTCAGCCGCCTCCGCGGTCAGCTCAGCCAGCGGCGCCGGATCCACCTGCGCATACCTCGGCCTGGCCGGCCGGCTGAAGGCATGCACCACCCGCAGCCGCGCACCACGCCGCCCGGCCTCACGGGCAGCCGTCTCCACCGCGGCACGACAGGACGACGAGCCATCCACGCCCACGACGACCAGCTTCCCCACCGGGCCTCCTCCATGATCGGAACACCACCCACGCCGGTCCAGGATCACTCCGCCCCCGCCCCGCTGCCACCGGGCCGTCGGCCCGCCCCGGCCCGCTGCCGTCCGTCAGGGTGATTTCCGTGCCGCCGAGCGGGGCGCCGGGCGCGGCCGGATTGGTCGCTCCGGGCCTGAACGAATCGCGCCCGCGGGCCGTATCCTTACCCGATCGAGGTGCGTATTCGGCCGAATTCCTTGGGCTTCATGGGATTTGTGTACACGGGCTGCGACTGCTGCGGCCTCGGGGGATGAGAGGCAACCATGACGGCTGCGAGCAACACGGTGCGCTCGGGCACCATGCTTCCGGTGGACGCGGCGCGATGGGTGATGTGGACGTTCGTCGCCGTCAATGTGGTGATCGTCGAAGCACTGTTCCTCGGTGCGGGGGCGGGCAAGAACGGGGTGCTCACCGTCGCCAAGTTCTTCGGACTGCACGCGGCGCTGCTGATGCTGTTCCAACTGCTGCTGGTGGCCCGGCTGCCGTGGCTGGACCGCCGTATCGGGATGGACCGGCTCACGGTGTGGCACCGCTGGGTCGGCTTCGGCCTGCTGTGGACCGTCCTGACCCATGCGACCCTCGTGGTGCTCGGTTACGCGACCCTCGACGACACGTCCATGGGCAGGACGTTCGTCGCACTGAGCGGGGTCCCGGCCTCCCTGCTGGGCATGCTCGCGGCGGCCGTCATCGTCCTGATCGGCGTGACCTCCACCCGTGTCCTGCGGCGAAGGATGCGGTACGAGGTCTGGCACGGCCTGCACCTGCTGCTCTACGTGGCCCTGGGCCTGGCGTTCGTCCACCAGTTGCAGGAGACGACGACGTTCGCGTCCTCCGCCTTTGCCACGGCTTACTGGTGGCTCCTGTGGCTGTTCGCCTTCGGCGCGCTGCTGACCGGCCGGGTCGCGATGCCGCTGTGGCGCAACGCCTACCACCGGTTCCGTGTCACGGCCGTGGTGCCGGAGTCGGACAACGTGGTCTCCGTGTACGTGACCGGCCGGCACCTCGACAAACTCCCCGCCCGGGCCGGTCAGTTCTGCATCTGGCGGTTCCCGGGACACAACCACTGGTGGCTGGCCAACCCCTTCTCCCTGTCTGCGGCGCCAGGCGGGCAGGGACTGCGCCTCACGGCGAAGGCGGCGGGCACGACCAGCGCCGGCCTGCGGAACATCCCCGTCGGCAGCCGAGCCTTCGTCGAGGGACCCTACGGGGCGTTCACCTCGTTGCACCGGACCCGGCCCGGCGCCCTGCTGATCGCCGGCGGCGTGGGCATCACGCCCGTGCGGGCCCTGCTGGAGGAACAGACGACCGGGGATGTCGTCGTCGTGTACCGGGTCCGGAGCGAGGCCGACGCCGTGCTGCTGAACGAGGTGCGTCACCTCGTCGCGCTACGAGGCGGACGGCTGCACCTGCTCACCGGCAGGACCGGCGAGCACGGCACCCCGCCGTTCGGGCCCGGCAGCCTGCACCAACTGGTCCCCGACATCACCGAACGCGACGTGTACGTCTGCGGCCCGCCCGCCATGACCGCGGCGGTGCTGGCGGGCCTACGGGAGCTCCGGGTCCCGGGACGACAGGTCCACGCCGAGAAGTTCAGCCTGGCCTGACGTCTCGGCAGGGGGTGTGACCCGGCAAGGGGCACGGAAGCGCTCACGACCTGCCGGCCCTGTCTACGTCGGGGCCGGCCCGGGCGATGAGTAGGGCCACGTCGTCGCGATCGCCGTCCTCCCGCAGGCTGTGCAGGAGGAGGTCGCAGGTGGCGTCGAGGGAGCGGCCGGGGTCGTCCAGAACGTCGAGGAGAGCGTCCAGGCGTACGTCGATCGGCTGGTCCCGGGTCTCGATGAGGCCGTCGGTGTACAGGACGAGTTGGTCCCCGCGTGTGAAGCCGATGGAGGCGGAGTCGAAGGAGATGCCGCAGCCGCCCAAGGGGGCACCGGTGGGGAGGTCGAGCAGCTCGCGGGTGCCGTCCGGGCGCAGGAGAACGGGCGGCAGGTGGCCGGCGAGGGAGATGTGGCACTGCGCGGCATGCGGATCGAAGACGACGTAGACGCAGGTCGCGATGGTGTCGACGTCCTCGGTGATGTGGTCGAGGTGGTGCATCACCTGGTCGGGGGGCAGATCCAGGTCGGCCAGTGTTCTGGTGGCGGTGCGCAGCTGCCCCATGGCAGCCGCGGCTGTCACGCCGCTGCCCATGACGTCGCCGACGACGAGGGCGGTCTTGTCGCCGTCGAGGGGGATGACGTCGAACCAGTCGCCACCGATCTCGATCGTCGCCTGCGCCGGACGGTAACGGAAGGCGACCTCGAGACCGGGTCGCTGCGGAGGCGGGTGGGGCAGCAGGCTGTGCTGGAGGGTGAGGGCGGTGCGGCGCTGTTCCTCCACGGCGTGATGCCGGTCGGTGACATCGACGCTGGAGGTGGCCACGCCCAGCACCTTCCCGTTGGGGGACTCCAGCCGGTAGAACGAGATCGACCAGGCGTGATCGTTGTCCGGGTCGGCCGCCGTACGGCCGACGGTGTACTGGTCCACGATCGGCTTCCCGGAGGCCAGAACCTCCCGCATGGTGTCTTCGAAGGACTCATCCAGGAAGGGCAGCACCTCATGGACATGCCGGCCTATGTGCTCGGCGGCCGGCACCCCGTTCATCCGTTCCTCCGCGGGGTTGACGGAGATGTACCGGAGATCGGTGTCCAGCATGCCCAGCCCTATCGGTGACTGGGAGACCAACTGGGCGGACAGAGCCAGGCTCCGCTCCACGTGCCGCAGTGTCACCTGGTCCGTGGCCAGACCCAGCGCCCAGTAGTCGCGCTGGGCGTCCTGCAACCGCATGGTGCGGAACTCCACCGTCCGCGTGCTGCCGTCCTTGTGCCGGACGGGAAAGACTCCGGCCCAGCTCCTGCCGTCCTGCATGACCTGGGCGAACAGGGGCAGGACCGCGTCGAGGTGGTCCTTGTCGATCAGCAGCCCGCCCGCGTACCGGCCTAGAGCCTCCTCGGCGGTGTAGCCGAAGAGCATCTCCGCCTGCGGGCTCCACAGATCGATTCTGCCCTCGGCGTCGACGAGGACGGCGGCCACGCTCAGCACATCCAGCAGCCCACCCGGCCTGGACGCAACCCCATCCGCCGTACCGGGATCACCCCGGAGGGGTTCGGTCGCACCCATACCCTGGGCTCCTTTCGGCCGCAGATCAGGCTGCCGCCCGCCGGGGGTCGGCATGGGCCGGGGCCAGCGGCCTGGCCATCCCATCGTCCTCCACCACCACCCGCTCGCGCGCGCCGACGCCGGTGACGCCCGAGAGCGTCGTCGTGCCGGTCGACGCCCTCGTGCATGTCGGCGTCCTCGCGGATGTCGACGTCCTCAGGCCTGCCGGGGCGGGAGCCGGGTACACGAGTCGTGCACGCTGCGTGAGGGCGAGGAGAGGTGGTCGGGGCAGTGTCCGTGAAGGCGATGGGGTGGGCGCATTCGTTCCCCATGGGCAAGGGGGTGCGCGCCGGGAGGGAGTGGACACGCCGGCGTCTGGAGTCCCTGCCATGGTCCGCTGACGAGCCGGACACGGTGGACGCCATCGTGCTGGCGGTCTCCGAGCTGATCACCAATGCGCACATCCATGCGCACAGCGACGCGCACCTGGTCCTCACCTGGGACGGAGACTGCCTTCGTGTGAGCGTCCACGACGAGGACCCGACGCTGCCGCGCCGACGTGAAGCACGGCCCGGGGAGGCGTCCGGCCGCGGCGTGGCGATCGTGCACAAGCTCGCCGACGGGTGGGAGATCAGGTGCCAGCGGCACGGCAAGACGGTGACGGCCTGCTTCTGCCCCGCCGACGCCTCCCGCGACGACCGCTTCGCCGCCGATACCGACACCCGTACCGATACCGACACCCGTACCGGTGGCGACACGCATACCGATGGCGACACCTATACCGATGGCGATGCCGAAACCGATGGCGATGCCGGCACCGGCCGAGACGGCCGCAGCAGCAGTTGAGTCCCGCTCACCGATGAGCGCACCCCTGGAGGAGAAGTGTCGCCGTACCTGGCAGCAAGAACGAGCGATGACCCCTACGCCTGGCTCTGGGTGCTGGGCGCTATCGGGCTGTACGCGCTGATCAGCTACGGCCTGACGTACCGCGCCCGCGTCCGGCGCGGTTCCGCACATCCCGCCCAGGACGCCCTGCACGACCTCAAGGACCGGGAGGATCCCCAGCCGCCCGAGTCCCGGTTCACCAGCCGAATGATCATGCTGGGCGGAGGGGGACTCACCGGTCTGGTCGCCTTCCTGACCAGCGGCGTCGTGCGGGCCCTGGCGGTCGGGCTCACCGCCCTGGTGGCGGTGACCGTCTGGGCGTACTACGACCATCGCACGGCGGGGCGGGCCTCCGCGCAGCGATGAGGGCAGCCTGACCGTGTCTCTCAGGCGGGCGCCCGCCCGTCGACGGGGATGCCCAGCCGCTCAGCGACGGTAGTGAGCGCTGTTCCCAGCGGGAGCCCGACCCTGGTGACCGCGAGCCGGTCGCCGCGGGTCGGACCCTGGTTGACAATGAGCACCGGCTTCCCGGCCTGCGCCGCCTGGCGCACGAATCTGAGCCCGGACATCACCGTCAGGGACGAGCCCAGGACCAGCAGCGTGACCGCGTCACGGACCAGCGTGCGGCAGTGCTCCACCCGCTGCGGCGGAACGTTCTCGCCGAAGAACACGACGTCCGGCTTGAGGATGCCGCCACAGACCAGGCAGGGCACCACTCGGAAGTCGGCCACCTGATCGTCGGTGAGGTCGGCGTCACCGTCCGGATTGATGGCCGCGGCCACCGGCTCGAAGCCCGGGTTGGCCTCCTCCAGCCGCTTCGCCAGTTCACCTCGCCTGCCGACGGCTCCACAGGACAGGCACAGGACCCGCTCCAGGCTTCCGTGCAGTTCCACGACGCCCTCGCTGCCGGCGGCCTGGTGCAAGCCGTCGACATTCTGGGTGACCACACCCGAGAGCAGACCGTGCCGCCCCAACGCGGCCACGGCCCTGTGCCCGGCATTGGGACGGGCACGGGCGAAGGTGCGCCGGCCGAGGTGGCTGCGTGCCCAGTACCGACGCCGTGCCCGGGCGCCGGCGACGAACTCCTGATAGGTCATCGGCGTGTGTCGATTCAGGCTCCCGCCCTCGCCCCGGTAGTCGGGGATGCCGGACTCGGTGGAGATTCCCGCGCCGCTGAGCACCAGCACTCCGCCGGCGCTCAGGGTCTCGGCGACCGGCTCCAGATCCGTGGTACCCGGGGGCAGGTCCTCGGTCGGGGTCCAGGCCAGGGTCGGGCGCATGCGCATGCCGCAAGGGTACGCAACAGCCGCATCCGGTCGTTCAGCCGCAAGTGACCCGAAGGTCGGCCCAGTCCGCGTGGTCGTAGTCGATGCCGTCACCCGCGTCCGTGACCACCAGGCGGACGACGTCCGCCCCGGACACGTCCGCGGAGACGGCGCGGGCCGGGTCCGTCTGGGTCAGCGTGCCGGTGGCCGCGGCCCTGGTCCCGTCCGCCCAGATCTCGAACGTCACGCTTCCCTTGTCGACCGTCTCGTCGTCCACGCCGACCTGGGCGGTGACGGTGGTGCAGGCGCCGCCGAGGTAGTACTCCACGCTGCTCGCGGCGTGCACGCCGAGTCCCTTGGCGAACCGATCGCCGCCGATGGTGATCGGTCGGCCGTCACCGGAGCCGGCCTCGCCGACGCTCCGGTCCCGCTCGATCGGGCCCCAGCCGTTGGCGGACCCGAGTGGCTCGGCGTCCGACAGCGCGGACTCACCCGGAGGCAGGGGGACACCGACGCGCACCGTCACAGGCACCGTCGAAGTCAGCCAAGTCCCGGAGCGCGTACGTTGCTTCGCGGTCAGCTGCACCACATGGTCGCCCGCGGCTGTTCCCGTCGGCACCTCGACGTGCCAATCGGTGGCCAGCGTCCCGCCGGGTTGCAGGGCGCGGACGGATGTCGCGGACTTCGGGGTGATGCGCCAGCCCTCCGGCCCGGTAAGTACGGCGCTCACCGAACGGGCCGCGTTGCCGCCCAGATCGGTGACTTCGGAGGTGACCGGAGCGATGTGGCCGGCCTGGGTCACGGTGTCCTGGGCACGGACGTCCAGGGCGGGCGGATACTGCGCCCAGTTCCTGTCGGCGTGCACGCGCACCAGCAGGGTGCCGTGCGCGGGTACGGTCGCCGCGATGGTGCCCGCTGTGTTCGTGTCGCTGTGCTTCCACAGGTCCCGCATCGTGTAGCCCCGCGCCTGTGGCAGACCCACGGCCTTCGCCGTCGTCTCGATCCGCTGCGCTCGTGAGCCTTCGTTGAACAGCGCGACCGCGCGGCTGCCGTCCGCCATCTCCTTCGACACGACCCACCGGCCGCCTTCTGAGGAGACGACCTCGCCCTGCTTGCCCAGCGGGTCCTGGTCGACGGCGATGACCTCGCGGTTGGTGAGGATGTCGAAGGCCGACTCGGGTGCCGTGCGCAGGTCGACGCCGATCAGCAGGGGCGCTGCCATGACCGACCACATGGAGAAGTGCGTGCGGTACTCGGTGTCCGTCATGCCGCCGTTGCCGACCTCCAGCATGTCGGGGTCGTTCCACCCGCCCGGGTGTGCGTACGGGGCGAGTTCGAGGTTGGCTTTCATGATCGACGACATCGAGTTCCAGTTGTCGCTGATGTCGCCGGTGGTGCGCCACAGGTGCCCCAGGCCGCCGGCCCACGTCCAGGGCTTGTTCTCGCCCCATTCGCAGATGCTGTAGACCATGGGCCGGCCGGTCGCCTTCAGCGCGTCGCGCATGGTGGTGTAGCGCTTCTTCGCGTCGACTCCCTGGTTGTTGCAGTTGTCGTACTTGAGATAGTCGACCCCCCAGTCGGCGAACTGCCGGGCATCGCTGTACTCGTGGCCCAGGGCACCGGGAAAGCCGATGTCACTGCACGTCTTGGTGCCGGCGCTGGTGTAGATGCCGAACTTCAGTCCCTTGGAGTGAACATAGTCGGCGACGGCCTTGATCCCGTTCGGGAAGCGCTTCGGGTCGGGCACCAGCTTGCCGTTCTCGTCGCGCTGCGGCAGGGCCCAGCAGTCGTCGAGGTTGACGTACTCGTAGCCGGCGTCCTTCAGGCCGCGTTCGACGAAGACATCGGCGACGCCCTTGACCATCGACTCGTTGAACTCCGCCCGGCAGTGTGTCGAGTTCCAGTTGTTGAAGCCCATGGGCGGTGTGGGGGCCAGGTCTTGGGGGGCGGACGGGGACTGGTGTGACGCGACGGCGGCCGGCGTGACGGTCGGGGCGGCCTGCGCGGGCGTCCCCAGACCGCCCGCGGCCAACATTAAGGCGCCCAGTACGCACGGTACGCCCAGCGCTCTGCGCCCGGTCGGGCGCGGGGTGCGTGGGAGGCGCAGGAGGCGTGGGACGCGCGGGATAAGCGGGCTGCGTGAGAAGCGTGGTGGACCCGAGGGATGGTGGCGCATCGGTTCTTCCTCCAAGAGGGTTCGCGAGGCGGTGCGTTGGCGGACCGGCACGGCCAACGCGCGCTCACCGTAGGGGTGTTCGTGCGTGATGGAAAGAGAGCGGTCGTGGTGATTTCTGATTTCCTTTCAAGTTCCTGTGCCAGCACCAGGGCACGCCACGTCATCGTCAGGCCGCCGCACAACCGGGCCTCGGGGAGTCCGCCGTGGCATCCACCGAGGCCCGGTGCAGTTCAGGGGTGTGCGCAATCAGAGCATGAGCAGCAGTCGAGTGTTCGCGACCAGTTTCCGGTTCACACTGGTGCTCTGTACGAAGATGGTGAAGTCGTCGTTGTGGTCGGGCTTGACGCGGATCTCCGTGTCCGGCAGGCCCAGCAGGGCTCGGGCCTGGGGGCCGGTGTAGACCCGGTCCGTCTTCTTCTCCAGCACCGCTATCTGCTTCCGCGCCTGGATCTTCTCCGACTTGCTCAGCTGGTAGTAGGCGCCGCCGGTGCGGTAGGTGTGCCCGCATTCGGTGACCCACTCCCGGATCCCCGCGTCCCGAGCGACCGGAATCAGCTGATACTGCGACGGCTCCACCGGCGTGAGTCCGGCTGCCTCGATGGTGTCCTTGTTGACCGCCTGGGCGCCGGTGGAGAACACCGTCCGTGATCCACGGATGCCCTGGGTGCGGCCCACCATGAAGTTCTCGGTGGCCTGCCGGATGACCTGGCCGGCCTCTTCCAGGCCTTGGGTGCTGGTGGCGTCCCAGATGGCGATGTTGTCCTTGGGAAAGCCGCACTGCATGGCCTCGCGCTTGCCCATCTGGTCCGGCACGAGGACGGCCAGCGTCCAGTTGTCCTGCTGGGTGGCGATCATCTCCGCCACGGCCTTGACCAGTTCACGCGGATCCCGGTGCGGGGCATCCGGGCACCGGTGACTCGCGTTCTCCTGTCCGTCGGTGAGCACGAACGTCAGGAAGCTGTGGTCGCCGTACAGTTGGGCGGTCTGGGCCAGCTCCCGCTGCGAGGTGAGAGTGGCCGCGAGCAGCGCCGTCATTCCACCGGCCCGGTACATCTGCTTCAGGGACGGCATGCGCAGCACGTCCTTGTCGTAGATGACGCATTCCACCTTGTCCGCGAAGACGTACACCGTGACGCGGGTTTCCTGGTCCAACTCCTGTGACCGGCGGGCCAGATAGGCGATCTGCTGGTCGGCGACGTCGACGACCTTGCGGCTCAGGTGCGACATGGACGAACTGGCATCCAGCACCAGCGCGACGTGATTGATGTAGTTCTGGTTTCCGGACATGACGGCGTCCCCCTCGTTCCGACTCGATGTCCCGGCTCGATGTATCGATCTTCTCACCCGCCACTGACAATCGATCTTGGTCCGGAAGTGGGTGAGAGTGGGTGAGGTGCCGCGGACCGCACCCCGAGGACCAGCTGAGCGACCCGACTGGCGGTCGGTTTACCCGTCCGGACGCGCTCAGCGGGGCATGTCGGCCCGGGGTGACGAGGATGGAGGGGTGCGGGGGCCTCTCTCGCATGGGACGACGGGAATGGCGGCCGGCGAGCCCGGCTCGACGCGCGGCTGTCCCGTGGCCGGTTCTCAGTGTGTGGCAGGAGAGGAGAGGTATGGCCGAGACCGACTCGGAGCGAGACGCGCCACCCGCCGGGGCCCGTGGGCCTTCAGGAGAGGGTGCTCCACGTTCTGACACAGTCGATCTGCGGCGCGTCGGGGCGAACCCCGACTACTGGTATCCGATCGCCCTGTCCAGGAACATCCGCCGCGGCCGGGTGACGGCGTCGGCGTTCGCCGGGGAGCGCATCGCGCTCTATCGCGGGAAGAGCGGCCGTGTCCATGCGCTGGAGGACCGGTGTGCCCACCGGCAGGTGCCGCTGAGCATGGGCGTCGTGGAAGGTGACGTCCTGCGCTGCTGCTATCACGCCTGGGCCTATCGCGGGGACGGACGCATCTCGCAGATCCCGTACCTGGCCAAAGGGCACGGCCGTCCGCCGCGCGGGGTGCGCGGCTATCCGGTCCGGGAGGCGTACGGGCTGGTGTTCGTCTTTCCGGGCGCGCCGGAGAAGGCGGATGCCACGCCGTTGCCGGAGCTTCCGGCCTTCGGCTCACCGCGCTACAAGACGATGACGTTCTCGAGGACGGTGCGCTGCCACTACTCGTTCATGCACGAGAACCTGCTCGACATGAACCACCAGTTCCTCCACCGGGGCGTCGTCGGCAGACTCCACCCCGAGCTGCTGACCCGGCACACCGACGCCACGTCGGTGGAGGCCCGCTACCTGTTCACCCACACCGGAGGAAAGCGGAACCGCGGTGCCAGCCTGCTCGCCGCCGAGGGCCTCGGGGGCAGCGACTCCAGCGACGTCATGACCATCCGGACCCAGTACCCGTACCAGACCCTGGACCTCGTGCCCGAGAACGCGGAGCGCCCGGCATTCTCCCTCTGGGCCGTGTACGTACCCGAAGACGTCGAGCAGCGCTCGTGCCACGCCTACGGTCTGCTCATGATCGAGAAACCCAGGATGCGTGGCACCCTTCACCTGGCCTGGCCGTTCATCAGACGCTTCACCGAGCGTGTCTTCGCCGAGGACCGCATGGCCGTCGAAGCGGAGCAGCGGGCGTGGGACGAGCAGGGCGAGGATCGCAATCACGAGGTCTTCCCGCTGATCCTGGACGTTCGCGAAGTGCTGCGCTCCAACGGGGTCCCACTGGAGTCCTCGGCCGCGGTTTCCGGCGGCTTCGGGCCGTGCGACCGTTCCGCGCTGTCGTCCTCGTTCCATCCGGCGGGACCGTGTGCGATCAAGGGGCCGGAAGGCTCCGCCGCACCGGGCCTGTGAGACGACGAGCCCCGACTCGATCGCAGAATCTCAGCAAAGCGCTCATCCCTCGCCGCCGTGGCAACGAATAAGGGGCAAAGAGGGACACACGGTCGACCGGTTCGGTAGGTCAGGGAGCGCTCATGAGGGGTCAGTCGCTCGAGGTGATGGACACCGGTTCACAGGACACGACCCGCCGTCGCGAAAGGCCGGCGGACCCCGCCGCCCCCGGCCTCGAAGAGACCTTCGCCCAGCTGCTCGCCGAGGTCGCACATCTGAAGAAGGTTCCCCTCGACAGTGACTTCTTCGCCGATCTGGGGGCCGATTCCCTGGTCATGGCGCATTTCTGCGCCCGCGTCAGGAAGCGCCCGGACCTTCCGTCGGTGTCGATGCGCGACATCTACCGCCACCCGACCATCAGCGACCTGGCCGCGGCCCTCGCCGAGAGTCCGTCCACGGCCCCCGAGGTAAGGGCACGGGTGCCTGCCGAGCCCACGGGCCGCCCCCACTACGTGCTGTGCGGTGTCCTGCAACTGCTGTGCTTTCTCGGTTACGCCCTTCTTCTCGCGGTCGTCGCGGCTCGGGGGTTCGACTGGATCTCCGCCGGGGGGACTCTGTTCGACGCCTATCTGCGGTCCGTCGTGTTCGGCGCCGCGACGATGGTCGTTCTGTGCACCCTGCCCGTGATCGCGAAGTGGCTGCTGATCGGCCGGTGGCGGCAGCAGCGGTTCCGCGTCTGGAGCCTGGCCTACGTCCGCTTCTGGCTGGTGAAGACGCTGATCAGGGCGAACCCGGTCGTCCTGTTCGTCGGTTCGCCCCTGTACCCGCTCTACCTCAGGGCGCTCGGTGCCCGCATCGGACGCGGAGTGACGATCCTGTCCCGCAGCGTGCCCGTGTGCACCGACCTGCTGGCGGTCGGTGACGGCACAGTCGTCCGCAAGGACTCACTGTTCAGCTGCTATCGGGCGCTCGACGGTGTGATCGAGACCGGCCCGGTCACTCTGGGCCGGGGCGCGGTCGTCAGCGAGTCGACGGTGCTGGACATCGGTACCTCCCTCGGCGACCGGTCCCAGCTCGGCCACGCGTCCTCCCTCCACACGGGCCAGGCGGTCCCGGACGGCGAGCACTGGCACGGTTCACCCGCCCAGCGCACGGACGCGGAGTTCCAGCCGGTGCCACCGGCACGGTGCGGCACCGCACGACGAGCGGTCAACGGGGTCCTGCTCCTGCTCACGGTGCTGCTGGTGTACGTGCCCCTGGCCGTGGGCTGTCTGGACGTGCTGATCTCGCGGATCCTCGAGGGGTCCACCGCACTGGCGGGAGCGCAGACCACCCCGGCCCACGGGGAGTTCTACGTCGACGTCCTCACGGTCACGGCCGTCGTCTTCGGCGGAGCGCTGCTCACCGGCCTCGTCCTCGTCGCCACCGTCCCACGCCTGCTCGGCCTGCTCGTCACCCCGGGCCGGACCTATCCGCTGTACGGTCTCCAGTACGCCGCCCACCGGACCACCGTCCTGCTGACCAACAGGAAATCCCTCACCCGTCTGTTCGGCGACAGCAGCTGCATCGTGCACTACCTGCGCTGGGTCGGCTACGACCTGTCCAGGGTGTTCCAGACCGGCTCGAACTTCGGCACCCAGGTCAAGCACGAGAGCCCCCTCATGAGCAGCGTCGGCACCGGCACCATGGTCGCGGACGGCCTGTCCCTGATGAACGCCGACTACTCCAGCACCTCCTTCCGCCTGTCACGGACCTCCATCGGAGCGCACAACTACCTCGGGAACCGGATCGCCTACCCCTCGCGCGGCAGGACCGGTGAGAACTGCCTTCTGGCCACCAAGGTGATGGTTCCCGTCGACGGCCCGCTCCGCCATGACGTGGGACTGCTCGGCTCCCCCTGCTTCGAGATACCGCGGTCGGTGCTGCGGGACAGCACCTTCGACGAGCTGCGCCAAGGAGAGGGGCTGGGGCGCCGCCTGGCGGCGAAGAACCGGCACAACGCCCTCACCATGGCCTGGCACCTGTTCACAGGGTGGCTGTACTTCTTCGGCATCGCCCTGCTGTTCGCGTGCGCCGCCAGCCTGTACCAGCAGTGGGGGACCGTGGTGATCGCACTGGCCAACGCCCTGACCCTGCCGTTCACCCTGCTGTA
The DNA here is from genome assembly GCF_043673425.1 of Streptomyces sp. M41. Taxonomy (NCBI): domain Bacteria; kingdom Bacillati; phylum Actinomycetota; class Actinomycetes; order Kitasatosporales; family Streptomycetaceae; genus Streptomyces; species Streptomyces sp. M41. The sequence goes on from NZ_JBIMKE010000009.1 coordinate 167,214, forward strand.
CTTCGTCCTGGTCGAAAGGGCCGTCACGGCTGTCCGTCCGCCGGGACCCCTGTTCTGCTCGATCTACGACGTCCGCTTCTGGCGGCGCGAGCGGTACTGGAAGGTCCCCTCGGAGACGTACATGCACATTCTCGACGGCACGCCGTTCAAGGGGGCCGTGTGGCGGCTGCTCGGCGCCCGTGTCGGCACCAGGGTGTTCGACGACGGGTGCAGTCTGACCGAGCGATGCATGGTCACCATCGGGGACGGCTGCACGCTCAACGCCGGCAGCGTCCTGCAGTGCCACTCCCAGGAGGACGGCACGTTCAAGTCGGACCGCAGCGCCATCGGCGCCCGCTGCACCCTCGGTGTCGGAGCGTTCGTCCACTACGGCGTGACGATCGGCGACGATGCCGCCCTGGCGGCGGATGCCTTCCTGATGAAGGGCGAGACGGTCCCCGCCCATGCCCGCTGGGCGGGGAACCCGGCTCGCCCCGCACCCGACGGCAGCGGAGGTGGATGGTGATGGCGACGGCAATGACCGGTGGCCGAAATCCGGCGTACGGCCCGGTCGACGCGGCCGACACGCGCGACGCGTACGACGCCCGCACCGGCCCGCGGTCCCCGGCCGACGTCGGCCCGCCGACCGAGGGCGGCTTCACCCCCGCACCGCGATGGACCAGCACCCCCAAGCCAGGCGTAGCGGAGCACGTCCAGCCCGTACCCGGCGATGTCACCGCGGGTCTGCACCGGCGGGCCGGCGAGATCGGTGTGCCCTTCACCGCGATCCTGCTCGCGGCCCACGTGAAGGTGCTCGCCACGCTCTCCGGCGACCCAGTCGTCCGCAGCGGTTACCTCGCCCCCGCCGGCACCGCGCCGCTGCCCTTCCGGATCACGGTCGAGCCGGGCACTTGGCGCCGTCTGCTGCTGGCAGCCCACCGCGCCGAGTCGAGGCTGCTGATACCCGGGACCGCCCCGGCGGACCTACCGCCGACCGGTGCCCCCGAGCCGGGGCCAGAGGTCGTGTTCGACCCGACCGGCCACGGCGCCCGCGTCGCGGACGACGGCGTGCTCGGCGTGACGGCGCAGGAACAGAACGGCCGGCTCGCACTGCGCCTGCACCACCGGACCGACCTGCTGGACGCCGACTGCGCCGTCCGGATCGCCGGGTACCACCTCGCCGCCCTCGCACAGATCGCCGCCGACCCGGACGCCCCGCACGACCAGGGCACTCTGCTGTCCGCCGAGGAGGTCCGGTTCCAGATCGACGGGCTCGCCGGGCCGCGCCGGCGGCTGCCCGACCGTCGCTTCCACGAGCTGTTCGAAGACCGTGTGCGCAGCCATCCGGACGCTGTCGCGGCCGTGCACCGCGAGCGGCAGTGGACGTACCGCGAACTCGACCTGCGGGCCAACCGGTTGGCGCGCGCCCTGCTGGCGGAGGGTGTGCGGCCCGAGGACACGGTGGCCGTCGTGACCGGACGTGACCTGAACTGGATGGCCGGCGTGATCGCCGTCCTCAAGGCCGGGGCCGCGTACCTGCCCGTCGACCCGCACTACCCGCCCGGACGGATGACCGCCATGCTGACCCGCGCGGACTGCGCCCACGTGCTCACCGGGTTGGACGGCTCACCCAACCTGGACCGGGCGCTCGCGGCTCTGCCCGGCACGCACCGGCTCGTGATCCCGGACATCATCGAGCGGGCCACCGACGGGACAGACCTCCGGCTGCGAGTGACGGCCGGCCAACTCGCGTACGTGTTCTTCACCTCCGGCTCCACCGGCGAACCCAAGGGCGCCATGTGCGAGCACGCGGGCCTGCTCAACCACCTCTACGCCAAGATCGACGACCTGGGCATCGGCGAGGGCACGGTCGTGGCGCAGACCGCTTCGCAGTGCTTCGACATCTCACTGTGGCAGTTGCTCGCCGGCCTGCTGACCGGCGGGCGCACCCTGCTCGTCGAGCAGGACGCGGTCCTCGACCCCGACCGGTTCCTCGACACGATCGTCGCGGGCCGGGTCAACGTGTGCCAGATCGTGCCCTCCTACCTCGACGTCCTCCTGACCGCGCTCGAACGCGATCCACGCGACCTGCCGGACCTGCGGTGCGTGTCGGTCACCGGTGAGGCGCTCAAGTCAGAGCTCGTCGAGCGCTGGTTCGCCGCCGTGCCCGGGGTGCGCCTCGTCAACGCCTACGGGCTGACGGAGACGTCCGACGACACCAACCACGAGGTGATGGACCGGCCACCCGCCACCGGCCGGGTACCGCTCGGCCGGCCCGTCAACAACGTGCACATGTACGTCGTCGACGAGAACCTGGCGCTGGTCCCGCTCGGCGCCCCCGGGGCCATCGTCTTCTCCGGTGTCTGCGTCGGCCGCGGCTATGTCAACGACGCCGAGCGCACCCGGCTCGCCTACCTGACCGACCCCTACCGCCCGGGCCAACGGCTGTACCGGGGCGGTGACTTCGGGCGCTGGCGGCCCGACGGGAAACTGGAGTTCCTCGGCCGCAAGGACGCCCAGGTGAAGATCCGGGGGTTCCGCATCGAGATCGGCGAGATCGAGAGCGCGCTGCTGAGGGTCCCCGGCGTCCATGACGGCGCGGTCGTGGTGACCGGCCCGGAGGGGCACGGCCGGCAGCTCACCGCCTTCTGCACCGGCGCACACGCGCCGACCCCCGAAGACCTGCGCGAGCGCCTCGGCGACCAGCTCCCCGAGTACATGATCCCGGCCGCCTTCCACCAGCTGGAGCGCCTCCCGCTCACGCCCAACGGCAAGACCGACAGGAAGGCGCTGACGGCGCTCGCCGACGAACTCGGCACGGCCGCCCAGGACTCCCGCGGGCTCCCGAGGACGCCCACCGAGCGGCGGCTGGCCGCGGCCTGGGCAAGCGTCCTCGGCATCCCGGCCGACCGGATCGGCCGCGGCGAGAACTTCTTCGACCTGGGCGGCACTTCCCTGTCTGCCGTGCGGCTCGCCATCTCGCTGGACCGGGTGATCGCCCCGCGCGACCTCACCGGCCATCCGGTGCTGGCCCAGCTGGCGGGCCTGATCGACACACGGACATCGCCGCCGCGCGAGCCCTGAGACTTCGAGGAGAACGACATGCTGTCCGCACTGTTCCGCAAGCACGCGGCAACCTCCGCACCGGCTCCACCCACCGGAAGTACCGCAGAACCCGCTGCCCGGGACCTTCCGACACTGCGGGCCGAGTACACCCCGGACGCGGCGGCCTGGGTGGCCGGACGGCGAGACACCCTGCGCGCCCTCCTCGCCGAGCACGGAGCGCTCACCGTCCGCGGGCTCGCCCTGCACACCCCGGCCGACGTCGCCTCGGTGCTGCACCGACTCGCCGAGCGCCCGGCGACGGAACGGGAGGCGTTCGCCGCCCGCGACACCCACGCGGAAGGCGTCTACTCGTCGTCCGCGTGGCCCGCCAACCAGCCGATGTGCATGCACCATGAGCTCAGTTACGCCGTGGAGTGTCCCGGCCTGCTGATGTTCGCCTGCCTCCGGCCGCCCGCCGAGGGCGGCGCGACCGCCGTGGCCGACTCGGCCGCCGTACTCCAGTCGCTGCCCGCCGAACTCGTCGACCGCTTCGAGCGGGAGGGCTGGCTCCTCACCCGTACCTACAACGACGAGATCGGCGCCACGCTGACCCAGTCCTTCGGCACCGATGACCGCGGCGCCGTCGAAGCCTACTGCCGTGCCCACGCCATCGACTGGTCCTGGCAGCCGGACGGTTCGCTGCGGACCCGGCAGCACCGCAGCGCCGTCGTCCGCCACCCGGTCTCCGGCCGGCGCTGCTGGTTCAACCAGATCGCCTTCCTCAACGAGTGGACGATGGCCCCGGAAGTCCGGGAGTTCCTCGTCGAGGAGTACGGCCCCGACGGCCTGCCGTTCAACACCCGTCACGGCAACGGCGACCCGGTGCCCGCGGACGTCGTGGAGCAGATCAACAAGACCTACGAGGGGCACACCGTACGCCTGCCGTGGGAGGCCGGGGATCTGATGCTCGTCGACAACATCCGCACCGCACACAGCCGAGAGGCCTACCAGGGACCCCGGACCGTGGTGGTGGCGATGGGGGACCCCGTACGCCTCGACCACACCACGGCGCCCATGCGGAGGACAGAGACATGACCACCCTGCCGGCCGTTCACGAGGAGGTCGCCCGCGCGGACGCGGACGCTGCCTCCGTGCCGCCCTTCGCCGTCATCCCCGGGAGCCAGGTCCACGAAGTGCTCCGCGGACGGGAGAAGTCCGTGGTGGAGGTGGTCGAGAGGACCTACCGCATGCACGGCTCCGGCCGCTCGGTGAACCCGCCGTCGTCGTTCCTGCGCTTCCCCGACCGGCCGTCGGCGCGCATCATCGCGTTGCCCGCCTCACTGGGCGGCGACACCCGTGTGGACGGCCTGAAGTGGATCTCCAGTTTCCCCACGAACGTCGCGTCCGGCATTCCCAGGGCGTCCGCCGTGCTCATTCTCAACGACCCCGTCACGGGCTACCCCTTCGCATGCATGGAAAGCTCGATCATCAGCGCCGCGCGGACCGCCGCCTCCGCCACGGCGGCGGCCGACCGGCTCAGCAGGGGACGACCACGCCCCACGCGCCTGGGATTCGTCGGGGCCGGGCTGATAGCCCGCTACATCCACACCTACCTCCAGGGCACCGGCTGGTCCTTCGACGCCATAGGCGTGCACGACCTGTCCGCCGACAGCTCCGCGGGCCTGCGGATGTACCTGGAACAGGCGGGAGCGGTCGGCCGGGTCACCGTGCACCGCGGTGCCGAGGAACTGATCCGCCACAGCGACCTGATCGTGTTCGCCACCGTCGCCGACCGGCCGCACATCAGCGACCCGTCGTGGTTCCGCCACAACCCGGTGGTGCTGCACATCTCACTGCGCGACCTCGCACCCCAGGTGCTGCTGTCCGCCACCAACATCGTCGACGACATCGACCACTGTCTGAGGGCCTCCACCTCACCCCACCTCACCGAGCGCCTCACCGGCAACCGCGACTTCCTGCACGGCACGCTCGACGACGTGATGGCGGGACGGGTGACGGTGCCGGCCGACCGCCCGGCCGTCTTCTCACCGTTCGGCCTGGGCGTCCTCGACCTCGCCGTCGGCAAATACGTCTACGACGAAGTGGCCCTCTCCGGCCGCCTGCAGACCATTGACAACTTCTTCAGCGAACTGCGCCGGCACGGCTGAGGACGGCGGCCCACGCCATCGCCCGCGCCCGGTGTCCGGTCATGTACGAGGAGAGCATCGTGCCAGTCATCACCGTTCCTCACGCCTTCAACGAGGAGGACCTGTACGTCGACCTCGAGCCGATATCCGGACACCGCCTGTTCCTCAAGTGCGAGGGGTTCAACTTCGCCGGTTCGATCAAACTCAAGGCGGCGACCGAGATGGTGGAGTCCGCCGAACGCAGCGGGACCCTGACCCGGGACTCGATCCTGGTGGAGTCCTCCTCCGGCAATCTCGGCGTCGCCTTGAGCATGATCGCGGCGAGCAAGGGCTACCGCTTCGTCTGCGTGACCGACTCCCGCTGCAATCTGGCCACCCGGCTGATGATGGAAGCACTCGGCAGTCAAGTACATGTCGTCTCCGACGAGAACGCCGTCGGCGGCCTGCTCGGCGCACGGCTGGCGTATGTGCGCCGGCTCTGTGCGGACGACCGGTACGTGTGGCTCAGCCAGTACACCAACCCCGACAACTGGAAGGCACACTACTTCCGGACGGCGCCGGCCATCGCCCGCTGGTTCCCGCAGCTCGACGTCCTGTTCATCGGCGTCGGCACCACCGGAACCCTGATGGGCTGCGCGCGCTGGTTCCGCTCCTGGCACCGGCCGGTGCGGATCGTCGCCGTGGACAGCGTCGGCTCCGCCATCTTCGGCGACGCTCCGGGCCGCAGGATGATCCCGGGCCTGGGCATGAGCGTACGGCCGCCGCTGCTCGACGAGGGCTACGTGGACGAGGCGGTACGCGTCGACGAAGCCGACAGCATCCGCACCTGCCGTGAGCTCGCCAGGCACGGCTTCCTGTTCGGAGGGTCCACCGGCACCGTGGTCAGCGGTGCGATGCGCTGGCTGGGCAGCCACGACCGGCCCGGCCTCACCCCCGTGGCGATCGCCCCGGACCTCGGCGAGCGCTACCTCGACACGATCTACCAGGCCAACTGGGTGCAGGCGCTCTACGGCGACGACGCACTCGTGCCGCCCGCGTCACCCGGCGACCGGACACCGACCGGCGAATCCAGCACCGCCCACCACATGCACCCTTGACACCCCGTCACGCGCCCCTGCACACACGGAACAAGGAGGCGGCCGGCACCGTGCGCCCCAGGAACCCGCCCGAGCAACCGGCACCAACGGCTCCCCGGCCGACGCTGCGGCCCGAACCGGTCGGGCCCGGGGTCTGGGCGCGGCCCCTGACACCGCCGCGCCCCGGTCGGCGACCGCACCTGTGGCTGGCGCGAGTGAAGGACCTGCGCGATGTCATCGCCCCGTACGCCGACTCGGTCCTGGACCCCGGCGAGAGGGCGCGGGCGGCGGCGTTCCGGCGAGCGGCGGACCGCGACGGCTATCGGGTCGCCCACGTCGGGCTGCGCATGCTCCTGGGCGGCTACCTCGGCATCGCGCCCGCGGAGGTGCCGTTGGTGCGCCTGCCCTGCCCCGTCTGCCGGGCTCCGCACGGCCGTCCCGCCGTGCACGGTGCCGCGCTGCACTTCTCCCTCTCCCGCAGCGGCGGACTCTGCCTCCTCGCCTTCGCGGCCACCCCCGTGGGCACGGACGTCGAGCGGATCCCCGCGGGCGATCTCGTCACCGACCTCGGTGCCGCCCTGCACCCCCGGGAGGCCGCCGAGCTCGCCGCCTGCCCGCCGGAGCGGCTTCCCGCGGCCTTCGCCCGGGCCTGGACCCGTAAGGAGGCGTACCTGAAGGGCCTGGGCACCGGACTCGGACGTGACCTCCACATGGATCACCTCGGCACCTCGCCCCTGGCGCCCGCCCAGGTGCCGGGCTGGGCCGTCGACGACGTCGCCGTGGCGGAGGGCTACGCGGCCGCCGTCGCGGTCGAGGCGTCCCGGGAGCTCACGCGGGGACGGGAATGAGGCCCAGGGGGTCGGAGGTGGGCTGACGCGAACCTCCGGCGGGTTCCACGGTGACGCACACCGCGGTGGCCTCCGCGAGCGGTCCTTCGAGAACGCGGACCAACTCCCCGCCCCGGCCGGGCAGCAGACCGGCGGGCCGGAACGTGTCGGCGTCCGCGTACCAGAGTTCGTAGACCTGGTCGCCCGTCAGCGCCGGCAGGTCCGAGACGACGAACGCGGCCCGGTCCTGGGCGCGCGAGGTGATGACGCTCGCCGTCGCCCCGTTCGACAGCTGCTCCTTGCTGATCGTGGCGTCGGAGGCGGAGATGACCTCGGCGATGTTCTCGTAGCGGGAACGGGCCTCGGCGATCCGCTCGTTCGCGGTGTCGGCCTCCGAGTGCTGCCACCAGGCCACACCCCCCAGCCCCGCCGCCACCGCCACGGACGCCGCCAGCGCCCACCCGAGAGCCCGGTCCAGCCGGCGGCGACGGCCCCGCGCGACGGCGGCGGGCCGCTCCTGCCGTACCGTGCCGATCTGAGCGAGCACCCGGCGGCGCACGTTCGCGGACGGTGTACGAGCCTCGGCCGCGCCCAGCGCGGTGGCAGTCGTCGTCAGCTCATAGGCCTCGCGCCGGCAGGGCGCACAGCTCGCCAGATGATTCTCGAAGACGGCCTCCTCCGCGGGCGGCAGAGCGTGCAGCGCGTAGGCGCCGACATCGAGATGCGGGTCCTCGGGATGAGCGTCGTCCGGACGCGGGTCATCGCCGTGATTCACGATCCGGCCTCCAGACACTCGCGCAAGCGCCGCAGCCCCTGTCGCATCCGTGACTTGATGGTGCCCGGCGGAGTGTCGAGCGAATCGGCCACCTCGGCGTACGTCAGCCCTTCGTAGTAGGCCAGCACCAGAGGCAGCCTGAGCTGCCGGGCCAGCTCGGCCAGACAGCGAAGGACGAGGACCTGCTCCTCCCGTGTCTCGATCTCTTCGGCGACAGCGTCGAAGGCCCGCTGCTGTTCCTGAGCGGCCGAGCGCATCTCCCGGGCCCTGCTCGCGGTGACGGACCGTACCCGGTCCACCGCGCGGCGGTGCGCGAGCGTGAGCACCCAGCTGCGGGCCGCTCCCCGCTCCGGCCGGAAGCGGCCCGCGGTACGCCACACCTCCACCATGACGTCCTGCACCACCTCCTCCGCCTGCGCCTCGTCCTTCAGCACCCGCCACGCCAGCCCCATGACCGGCGGCGCCAGGGCGTCGTACATGCCTGCGAAGGCGCGTTCGTCGCCGGTGGCGGCACGAGCGAGCAGGTCGTCCACCCGGGCGTCGTCGGGCGACCGACTCCGCCGGGTCCGGGTGTCGCCTTCGGTGTGCGCGTCCGTTCCTCGTTCCATCGCCGCTCCTCACCTCAGCTCGACACTCGCTCCATTCCGCCGCGAGCGCACCTTGGTACGAAGTCGTCCGCTCGACAGAGGGCCCTTTCGGCGTGCAGCACCGCCGCGCACCGGGGGGCGTGGCGGTGTCCGGTCGTCGACGGCGGGCGTGAAGGGGTGGCCGACCGGATGCGATGATGACCGGCGACAAGGCGACGGCGGTCCGAGGAAGCCGGTGTGAATCCGGCGCGGTCCCGCCACTGTGATCGGCGAGCGGATCCTTATCGGCCACCGTCCCTGGGGGCGGGAAGGCCGGGACGAGCATCGACCCGAGAGCCAGGAGACTCACGCGGTCGCCTCCTCGACGGACCACCGGGGCGGATCTCCCCGGAGAGAGGAATGTGGCATGCGCACGACGCGCGCGGAGGAACCGTCCGGGGAGACGTGGGATCAGCGGCGGGCCACGGCATCGGCGCCGTGCCGGGTCGTCGTCTGCCGGGACTGCTGCTGCGGTACCGCGAAGGTGATCGGTGTCGACCACGCGGCGCAGACCGAACGGCTGCGGGCCGAGGTGCCCGTACGTATCTCCGCCTGCCTCGACGTCTGTGAACAGGCCAATGTCGTCGTCGTACAGCCATCGGCCGCCGCCCGGGCCGCCGGCGCACGGCCGGTGTGGCTGGGCCTGGTCAACGACCCGGACGCGACCGAGGACATCGCGGCCTGGGTGCGCGCCGGGGGCCCCGGGGTGGCTCCACTGCCGGAGATCCTCGACCTGTACACCTTCACGCCGCCGCGCCGCCGCGTCACGTCCTGAGCGCCGGCCGCGGATCGTGCTGTTCCTTCAGGATTCGGCCAGGTGTCGCCGCGTGCCCGAGCGGGTCCCGCCCGGTTCGGCCACGGACTCCTGGCAACGGGGGTTGTGACAGGGGCCCGCCGTCCACACGGGGACGTACATGCCCATCGTCTTGTGTCGTTCCACGACGGTCTCCACCGGCTGCTTGCATCGGGGGCAGACGTGGGAAGACGGCGCAGCCGCGTTTGATTTCCGCTCACCGTTCATGCGGGTATTTTACGACCGCTTTGCACAGTTTTGGGAGTCGTTTGGCGTGATCGTCGCGTGTGCTCTCCGCTCGCGGATCATGGCTCACGCTGGGCATCGTCGACGGGTCCGCGCTGGTCCGACGGGTCGGCGTCCCCGGCCGGTGGCCCCTCGACGTCCCCCCGCGGCGGGCGCAGCATGCTGAGGGCGATGGAGACGGCCAGGATGGTGGCGATCACGGCGAGGCTGACCGGCGAGGGAATCTCCGGGATGTCTTCGCTGATCATTTTGTGGGAGGCCTGGAGGATCAGCTTGACGGCGATGAAGGAGAGGATCAGTGCCAGGCCCTTGCTCAGGTAATGGAAGCGGTCGAGCAGACCGGCGAGCATGAAGTACAGGGCGCGCAGGCCCAGGATGGCGAACGCGTTGCTGGTGTAGACGATGAAGGCGTCGCTGCTGACGGCCAGGACGGCAGGCACGCTGTCGACGGCGAAGACGAGGTCGGCGGCCTCGATCGCGGCGACGACGGCGAGCAGCGGGGTCGCGACGCGTTTCCCGGCTTCCTTGACGAAGAAGTGGGGGCCCGCGTACTCGTCCCGCACCGGGACGATCTTGCGCAGCAGCCGCACGGCGATGCTCTTGCCGGGGTCGAAGCTGTCCTCCTCCTCTTTGAGGATCTTGTACGTGCTGTAGAAGAGGATCGCGGCGAAGACGAACAGCACGGCGGTGAAGCGGCTGACCACCGCCACACCGGCGGCGAGGAAGACGCCCCTGAAGACCAGGGCGCCCAGGACGCCTAGGAACAGCACACGGTGCTGGTAGGCGCGGGGCACCTTGAAATAGCTGAAGATCAGCGCGAAGACGAAGAGGTTGTCGACCGACAGGCTCTTCTCCAGCAGCCATGCGGTGGTGTACTCCACGCCGGCACTCGTGCCGACCACGAGGAACACCACGGCGCCGAAGACGACGGCAAGGCCCACCCAGACCCCGCTCCAGGCGGCGGCCTCCCGGAAGCCGATGACATGCGCCTGCCGGTGCGCGAGCAGATCCACCGCCAGCGACACCAGCACGGTGACCGCGAAGACCATCCACAGCCAGAACGGCACGTCATGCACAGGCCCGGCCCCTCACCCGATCGACCGGCACTCTCCTCCTTCCGAGTCTGGAGCATGCGGCAGGGAGTTGCCTCCCCGGCGGCGCGCACGCAAGCGTCCGCCGAAGGAGGGGCGCCCGTCATGTGACGGGCTGGTCCGCCTCGACCGCCAGCTGTGTGCCCGCCGGCGACTCTGAGGGGAGGAAGGTCACCTGGGGAGCGCCCGTGCTGGGATGGACGGCCACCTCGCTCGCCACCCCGTACACCTCCGCCAGCAGGCGGGGCGTGAGGATCTCGGAGGGCGGACCCGAGGCGGCGACCCGGCCGGCCCGCAGCAGGTAGAGCCGGTCGCAGTAGTACGCGGCCAGGTTGAGGTCGTGCAGGGCCACCACAACCGTGGCCGGCAGACGGCGCAGCGTGCCGAGGACCTCCAGTTGATGGCGTATGTCGAGGTGGTTGGTGGGCTCGTCGAGGACCAGGAGGGAGGGCTGCTGGGCGAGCGCGCGGGCGATGAGCGCCCGCTGGCGTTCACCGCCGGAGAGGCGGTCGAAGGGACGGTCGGCCAGATCGGCGGCGTCCACGGCCGTGAGCGCCCTGTCTATGAGCTCGGCGTCCTCGGGGGTGTCTCCGTCGAGGAGGCGCTTGTGGGGTGTGCGGCCCATGGCGACGACCTCGCGGACCGTCAGGTCGAAGTCGGCACCCGGTTCCTGGACCACCGCCGCCACGGTGCGGGCCAGTTGCCGTACGGGAAGCCGCCAGGCGTCGGTGCCGTCGACCAGGACCTGGCCGCCGGCGGGGCGAAGGACGCGGTAGACGGCGCGCAGCAGGCTGGACTTGCCGCTGCCGTTGGGGCCGACCAGACCGATCACCTCGCCCGGCCGGGCCACGAGCGAGACGTCCCGCACGAGGCGGTGCGCGCCGGCGGTGAGCGTGAGGCCGTCGACGACGAGTTCGGTCGCGGTCATGCCACTCCTCGGTCGGTGGCCCGCCGGGCGTCCCGGCGCATCAGCCACAGGAAGAACGGCCCGCCGCACAGCGCGGTGAGCACGCCCACAGGGATCTCGACGGGTGCGGCGACGGTGCGTGCGGCGATGTCGGCCCAGATGAGGAAGACCGCACCACCGAGCGCCGCCGTCGGCAGGACGCGGCGGTGATCGCCGCCGACGAACAGGCGCACGATGTGCGGCAGCATCAGGCCGACGAAGCCGATCGGCCCGGCCGCCGCGACCAGCACGCCGGTGACCAGGGAGAGCAGCACGAACATACGACCGCGGAACCGGGCCACGTCCAGTCCCATGGTGGTGGCGGCCTCCTCGCCCGCCAGCAGCAGGTTCAGATTGCGGGCCTGTACGAGAAGGACGCCGATGCCCAGCAGCATGGCCGCGCTCGGCAGCCACAGCGTGCCCCAGTTCACGCCGCCGAGTCCGCCCAGCGTCCAGGCGAGGACGGCGCGGGCCTCGTTGCCCCGGTCGGTCGTGAGCAGCAGCAGGTCCAGCACCGCGGTGAGCACCGCAGCGATCGCCACGCCGGACAGCACCAGACGCACGGACGTGATCCGGCCGCCGGTACGCGCGGTGGCGTAGACGAGCATCAGTGCCCCCAGCGCGCCGACGAACGCGGCCACCGACAGGGACACGGGCCCGAACAGCGAGGCTCCGAACACGATCACCGAGACCGCGCCGAGGGACGCCCCGGAGGACACCCCCAGCAGATAGGGCTCCGCGAGCGGATTGCGGATCAGCGCCTGCATGGCGGTGCCGACCACCGCGAGCCCGGCACCGGTCACCGCCCCGAGCAGGACGCGCGGGGCGCGCACGTCCAGCACGATGGTCTCGCGCGCCCGGGACCAGTCCGGCTCCGTCCATCCGGCGCCCAGCGTGTGTGTCACGATGCCCCACACCTGGCCGGGCGGTACCTGAACCGACCCGATGGCGAGGCCGGCGGTGGCGGACAGGACGAGCAGGGCGGCGAGCACCACCACGGCGACGGTCATGCTCCCCCGGCCCGCCCCCTTGCCGCCCCGCGGGGGGCGGCCGACGAGCGGGCCGGAGGGTGTGCTCTTCGTCGGTGCCGTCACCGGAAGCTCTCGGGGTGCAGCCCGCGGGCCAGGTCCTCGACCGCGTAGGCGGACCGGACGCCGACCAGGGTCGCGGTCAGCGGCAGCACCACGAACCGCTTGTTCTTGACGGCCGGCACATCCGCCAGGGCGGGCTGGGAGAGCAGGAACTTCTTCTTCTGCTCGACGCTGCCGGCGTCGGCGTAGTCGTAGATGGCGATGACTTCGGGCTTTCGTTCGACGACCTGCTCCCAGGAGACGTCGCCGAAGACGTCGTCGAGGTCGGCGAAGACGTTGTTGCCGCCGGCCAGCCGGATCAGTTCGGTGCCCAGGCTCTTGCCGCCCGCGGTGAAGGCCGTCTTGTCGCCGCTGTCGTACACGAAGACGGGCACGTCGCTCTCGCCCTCGACGGCCGTGGACGCCTTGTCCACCTCGCTCTTCAGGTCGGTCACCAGCTTGTCGGCGCGCTCGGAGATGCCGAAGATACGGCCGATGGTGCGGATCTCGTCATAGGTGTCCTTCATCGTCACCTGCTTCTTGCCGCAGTACTCGCGGTTGAGATAGGTGTCGATGCCCGCGTCGGCGAACGCCTTGCGGGAGCGGCCCTCGTTCTCGTCGAAGGCGCTGCCGTAGCCGCCGTAGACCAGGTCGGGCTCGGCGTCCAGGAGCTTCTCGAACGACGGTTCCTTCGCGGCCAGTTCGGGGATCGCCGCGAAGTCCTTCTGCCATCGGGGCAGGACGGCCGAGTCGGGGAAGGCGGTGCCCACCATGCGGTCCTTCAGACCGAGAGCGAGCATCAGTTCCGCCGGGTGCTGATGGATCGTGACGACCCGGGAGGGCGGCTTGTCGTACGTCGTCTCGACGCCGCAGTTGTCGATGGTGACGGGGAAGCCCGCCGCCGACGGTGCGGTCTTCGGATCCTGGGCCGCCTCGCCGGACGAGCCGCAGCCGGCCGTCAGCAGGGTCGCCGCCAGGGCGACGGCCGCGGCCGTGGCGCGCAGGGCGTGGCGTCGGCGGGCAGGGGTGAACAGCGGGGGACGGGTCGTACCGTCGTACACGTAGAGCCTCCTGGGGAGTCCGCGCTCCTCGGATCGGGCCCGCGACAGGCCAGTTTCCTGACTCCCGGATCGCTGTTCCCCCTGCCTTCCCACGCAGTGCGCAGTGGCGTGCGGAAGGGGTGCACTCCCCGGTCACAGTGGCGGGACCGTGCCGGATTCGCACCGGCTTCCTGATGTCCCGTCGCGGCGATGACCTGGTGATAGTACGTTCCCCGCCGTCGGCGTCAAAAGGGCGTGCGCGCCCGCCCGCACGCCCCGCGCCTCTTCACACCCCTCGAGCCGCCCGCACGCCCCCATCAGCGGTCATGTCTCGCGGACCGCCCGAAGCACCAGCCGCTCGGCGTCCGCGTCATAGGGGCGGCCGTCGAATCCGCCGAAGACCTCCACCCGGCCGAACCCCGCCTCCCGCACCATCCGCCGCAGTTCCACTGCGCTGTACACGAACCACACGAGCGTGGCCCGGGTGACCCGCTCGCCACGCACCAGCACCCAGTCGCTGCGCAACCGGGCCCAGTCGTCCAGCACGGTGTCGGTCTGCACCAGCACATCATCCCCCTGGCGCACCACCTTCGGCGGCGTCACCCTGCGGGCCAGCAGCTCCTTGCCCGCGAGGTCCAGCACGAGAGTGCCGCCGGGGGCCAGGCAGGTGTGCATGGTGCGCAGCACCCGCGCGTTGTCGGCGGGGTCCTCGAAATAGCCGAAGGAGGTGAACAGGTTGAGGACGACGTCGAAGGCGCCCGGCGCCTCGAACTCCCGCGCGTCGGCCTGCACATACGTGACCTGCGCACCGAGGTCGGCGGACCGCTTGCGTGCACGGTCCAGCATGGCCGGGCTCAGGTCGACCCCGGTCACCTCGTGACCGAGACGGGCGAGCGGCACGGTGAACACCCCCGGCCCGCAGCACAGATCCAGCACCCGCGACGCGGCCGGGAAGGACAGCAGGGGAGAGGTGCCCAGCAGTTGCTCGGCCTGCTCGTGGCGCTGTGCCGAGAACAGGAAGTCGTGGAACTCCGTCCAGAAGTCATCGTCCTGGAACCCGCCCGTTCGTGTCACGCCGCTTGATTTCGTGCCGCTTCGTGTCGTGTCGCTCTGTGTCATGCCGCGTCAGTGCTCCTTGGTCGTCGCCGGGTCGGCCGCTGAGTTCGTCACCGTGGGAGTCGGACCGCCGTGCTGTGCGGCGGCACAGTGGCAGCAGCAGAGGGGGCAGCAGGACGCACTGCGCGGCGGCCAGCAGCCAGAACCAGCCGGTGTTCCCGGCGCGTTCACAGACGCCGTACACCTGCCCGCCCAGCACGCCGCTCGCGCAGGCTCCGAGCCCGGCGGCGAGCCGTTGCCGGCCGAAGACCACGGCGTCGGAGCACGGGCTGCGGCGCAGCGCCTCCAGGTCGTTCTTGAGGAACAGCACGATGTCGCCGAGGGTGATGAGGGCCCCGCCCGCCAGCAGGGCCGGCCGTGTGCCGATCGCCAGGACGGCCAGCCCGGCGCCCAGGCCCGTGAAGCCGACCGCGAGGGCCAGGGCGTACGGCATGCGCCGGATCAGCCCGGACGCGGGCGGCTGTACGGCGATGACCAGCGCGAAGCAGAGCAGCAGCACGAGGCTGTAGAACTCGCTGGAGGCCCGTTCGACGGCGTACACCGCCACATAGTGCTGGAAGTGGAAGTACAGGTAGAACGCGAGCGCGTTCGCGGCGAAGGGCAGGACCGCCACACCGGTCCACAGGCCGCGCCCGGCTGCCCCTTCGTCCGCCCGCCCCTCCCCGGCGGCAGCCGGCAGCCGGGCGTGGCCCGCGGTGACGAGGACGAACAGCGCCGTCACGGCCACGAACAGCCAGCCGGGCGAGGACAGTACGAACGGCCCGGCGACCAACGGCCCCACCGCCATGCCCGCGTTGAGCGCGGCGTTGCCGGCCGACAGGAACGCCGGGCGGTGTTCTTCGCCCACACCGTGCACCAGATACGCCTTGTTGGCGGGCAGGTACAGGGCGGCGCCGCAGCACGTGAGGATCAGTGCCGCGACGGCCAGGGGCGGCCAGCGCAGCGCCAGCAGCAGGCCCGTGAAACCGGCCGTGCGCACGATCAGCGCCCACAGCATCGTGCGGCGCAGTCCGATCCTGTCCGCGAGGGCGCCGCCGACGATGCCACCGGAGAACTGCACGAGGGACGCCGCCGCCAGTACGACGCCTACCGCACCCAGACCCATGCCGAGCCGTTCGTGCAGGAACACGGACATGAACGGCAGGACCATGAAACTGCCGAGCGGAATCAGGAACGAGCTGAGCAGCAGGAAGCGCAACGGACCGTCGAGCATGGCCATCGCGGACCGCAGTCCCGTCCCGCCCTCGACGCGGTCAGCCACAGAGGGGCTGCCCGTCTGCCGGGGCGGGGAGCACGAACGGCTCGGTGCGCACGCGCACGGTGTTGGCGGCGGCCACGGCGCGGTGCGTGGCCAGTTCCGCGGTCTCCGCCTCCGCGTAGACGATGCCCGCGTAGCCTCGGCTGTCCGTCAGATGCTCGATGGGCTCGCCCACCCGCTTGACCGGATACCAGGCCGGTGACCCCGGCAGATCCGCCATGCGCTCCAGCCCGTCGACACCGGTGAACACGCCGGGCGCGGCCGGGTATCCGAGCACGAAGGCCACGGCCGGGCCACCGGGCGGTTCGGCGTCCATCAGGCGGGGCCGGCGGCCGAGCGCGGTCTCGATCATCGCCTCGTACACGTTGACTCCGAGCGCTCGGCACAGGCCCTCGCCCACCAGGGCGCCTCCGATCCGAGGGTTGATCTCCACCACCTCGGGGCCGTCGGCGCCCAGCACGAACTCCACGTGTGCGAAACGGTCGGTGTACCCGATGGCGGCGAGCACCTCGCCCAGCCACCGCTCCAGAAAGGCCCGCCGAGCGTCCGGGAAGGCCACCGGGAACGCGGTGATCTCCTCCCGGAAGTACGGCTCCGGCGACATCAGCCGGCTGGAGACTCCCAGCAACCGCGTCCACCCCGCCCATGTCAGGGTCTCCGCGCTGTACACCGGTCCGGCGAAGTACGGCTCCGCGAACAGCCTCCCCGTCAGGCGCCGTCCGGCCGTCTCCTCCAGGGCGGCGTCCAGCTCCGTTTCCGTCCGCACGAGCCAGACGTTCTGGCTGCCGGTGCCCGCGGTGTCCTTCAGGACCGCGGGCAACCCTGCCTCCTTGAGCACCGGTTCCCGCCGCTCGGCTCCGAGGCCGGTCACCTCGACGGCCCGCCCGCGCGTCAGCCCGGCCGCGTGCAGCCGGTTGCGCACGGCCGCCTTGTCCCGGGTCAGCCGCAGGACGTCCGCGTCGAGGCCGGGCAGCCCGAAGCGGGCCGTGAGATCGGCACCGACCAGGGTCCAGGTGTCGGTGGAGCTGATCAGACCGTGCAGGCGAGGGATCCGGTGCAGCCGGCCGGCGACGCCTTCCGCGTCGAACGTGTCGGTCTCGACGACGTCCAGGGCGTCGGTGGGCAGCCGCTGCAACTCGTAGGCGTAGTAGGAGGGGTCACGGGTCAGCAGGACCAGTCGTTCGCCGAGCGCGTCCGCGGCGCGTACCAGGTGTCCGAGTCCGAAGGTGAGCGACTCCAGGCAGACCACACTCACGCCGCACGCTCCTGCCACTCGGCCGGGCAGGGGGTGCGTCGCCATGACATGGTCGACCAGGGCATGGTCATCTCCTCGGGGCCGGACACCTCGACCGGCTTGAGCCCGGCCGGGTCCAGGGCCTCCGCGTGCCGGGCGAAGACGCGCTCCACATAGCGGTGCCCGGTGTCGGCGCCGATCACCAGGTGCAGCCGGTCGGGGTGGCGGCGGGACTCGTGGGCAGCGGCCAGGTACCCGGTGCCGGTGGACAGCCCGGCGAAGACGGCGTGGTCGCGCAGCAGGGCTACGGCGCCGGACATCGCGTGGGTGAAGTCCATCCAGTGCAGGGCGTCGTAGAGGTGGTGGCGGACGTTGTCGAACACGATGGACGAGCCGATACCGGCGATGATCGCCTCCGGGTCGTGGTGGTCCTGGCTGCCGAAGGTGACGCTGCCGAACGGCTGCACACCCACCAGCCGCACCGACGGGTCCGTGCCCCGCAGACGCTCCACGATGCCGCCCGTGGAGGCTCCGGATCCCACGCCGCCGACCACCGTCAGTGCCTGACCCGGGAACGCGGCCAGGATCCGGTCCGCGACCGCGTGATAGCCGAGGTAGTGGATGTCGTCGTGATATTGGCGCATCCAGTGGCAGTCGGGACGCGCGGCGAGGATCTCCTTCACGCGCCGGACCCGTAACTCCTGGTCCAGTTTGAGGTTCCGGGACGGTTCGACCTGCTCCACGGTGGCGCCGAGGATCTCCAGCTGGGCGCGGGTCGTGGTGTCCACGGTGGTGGAGGCGACGATGTGGCAGCGCATGCCGTAGCGGTGGCAGGCCAGCGCCAGGGCGTAGGCGTAGATGCCGCTGGAGCTGTCGAGAAGGGTCTGGCCGGGTCGGATCGTGCCCCGGTCGAGGAGATGGCGGACGGCGGCGAGCGCGGAGTAGACCTTCATCGACTCGAACCGGACGAGGACCATGCCGTCGGTGAGCCGGACGAGGTCGGGAGTCTTCAGGGCGTCGGCGATGTGGGGGTGAATCACCCGTAGCCTCCTTGGGCGAATGAGCACTGGTGGCCGAGCGAGTGGAAGAAGGCGGACAGGTCGGACTTGACGTCGGGGCCGGGCCGGCGGCAGAAGAGGTAGCCGATCAGACAGCCCGTGTGGGCGACGAAGATGCCGTCGGCGCCGAAACGTTCGCGGTGGTCGAGCAGGTCGTCGAAGGTCTCCTTGGGCAGCACTTCCTGGGAGAGCGTGGCGCTGGTGGTCGCCGCCCGGGCGACGGCGGCCGGGTCGCCGGACGCGAAGCCCTTCAGCAGATCCGACAGACAACGCGCGTACTCCTCTCCGCGCCGCCGGTAGTGCTCCAGCAGCAGCGGGGTGACGGCCGCGGTGTCCACCGTGCCGGGCTCGGTGACGAACGCGGTGTGGAAGGCGATGTCCGTGCCGAGCCGGCGCACCACCCGGTGGCGGTTGCTGAGGTGCAGCGCGAACTCGTCCAGGAACACGCTGTCCGCCCGCTCGATGGTGGCCAGGACGCCGAGCACGACGTCGGTGTCGTAGGGGAGGGCGAACAGCCGGAACAGGCAGCGCAGCGTCGCCACGATGTCGGCCGTCGAGCTGGCCATGCCCACGCCCACCCGCAGGTCGGAGTGCGTGCTCCAGCGGCCCGGCGGCAGCGTCAGCCCGTAGTGATCCAGAAAGAGCCGGGCCGCCGTCGCGGACTTCTCGCCGAGACCGTATGTGTTCGCAGGGCCGGTCCCCGGGATGAAATGCACCCAGGAATGGCGGTCCACCGGAAAGGAGACCAGCGCGATGTCCGGATCAGGTCCCGCACCCACCGGGCCCTGGAACAACTCGCCCAGCGTGCCGTGGCAGACCCCGGAAACGGTACGCACCGGTGGATGCCGCGTCTCGCGAGCATCCCCGGCGAGCGTGGTCACGAACACGCCCTCCTCCTGATCCGGTCGCTGCGACCGGGAAGGAGGCATGGCGAAGCGTGCGGCTTGCAGCATGTCCGTACCGCCAACCCAGTCCTCGAGGTCACCGTGCACAGCCCGTACGGTCACATACGGGCGCAGTGGCAGGTCTTCGGACTCGTGGGCACGCCCACCACAAACCGGCGGACACCTACCGGCCGTCGCTTCCCCGACCCGCGGGGCGGGCCCAGTGCTGTTGACGGCGTTCGTTCCCACTCACCGCTGCGGGACAGTCCCGGATTCCCACCGGGTTCCCTCTTGCGTCGCGCCACCGGACAAGGTCCGTCGGACCGGAGGCACGAACCGACTGCACGCACGAGGATAGGCATGCCCGCCGCTCCCACGGCAGAGGGCGTGTCTCCGGTTGTCCTGATGTGGTGGGTACACCGGCCGGTCACGGCGGTCGCGCCCACCCGCGCCACCTGCCCCATCCGCCCCGAGGCGATCACTCTGGCCGGATGTGACCTCGGTAATTGCGGCCTGCTGAACGACACTTGTCACTCCCGCACCACCCGCACATCGCCCGCCACGGCCGTCCCGGGAGGCCAGGATGCTGCCAGAGACGACGCCGGCGGACGACGGAACGACTCCGCCGCCCGCCCGCGAACTGCGTCCGGCCGACCGCGTCAACCTGCGCGCCGACCTGCGGGCCGCCGTGCCCGACGCGAGCGCCGCCGTCCTCGTGACGGTCGCGGTGTTCATGTTCTTCTACCTGCGCATGGAGTCGGGCGACTCGGCGACGGTCGCGGTCATGCCGTTCATGGACGACCCCGACACCTACTGGATGTATCTGTTGAGCCAGGCGTTCGGGTGGTCGGGTCTGCTGTGGGCGTGGGGCACGGTGCTGCTCGGACTGCTGCTGTCGGGGCCCGGGCCCGCCCGGCTGCCGGTCTCCCGGCAGGTCCTGGAACGCTGGCACCGCACCACCAGCCTGACCACCATGGCCCTGATGTTCGCCCACGCGCTGATGTTCGCGGCCGAACTCGTGCGTTACGAGACTCAGTTGGCGTGGGCCGAACGACTCCGGGCGGGTGTCGCGGACACCTTCGTACCCGGCTGGTACGACTCCGGCACCGGCAGGATCGCCATCCCGCTCGGCCAGGGCGCCCTGTACCTGGCCATCCCCCTGGGCCTGCTGTTCTACGTCCGCCACCGCATCGGCGCGAACACCTGGCGCCGGCTGCACCGGCTCGTGATCGCCGTGTACGTGCTCAGCGTCTGGCACACCCTGCTGTACGGCACGAACGTCTGGTACGGCGAATGGCCCCGCACCACCCTGTGGCTGCTCCAACTCCCGCTCGCCGTCCTCCTGCTGCTCCGGCTGCTGCACCCGGCCAGACGAGCGGAACGACTGACCGCCCCGGGTCGACGCGAAGGCGTGTCGCTGCCGTACTGGACACTGCGGACTGCGGGCAGGGTCGCTGCGGCTGCCGTCGTCGTGGGGCTCCTCGTCGTGGTGGCGTCCGGCCACGACGGGGGGAGGGACCGGCCCGCGGAGCCTGCGCCGACGGGGCAGCACACACACGGCACGGACTGACACCGGCGCCGAGAATGGCCAGGATGTCCGTTGCCGTGGCTTCGGCCCCGAGATCAGCATCAGTCACATGGATGCCAAGGGAGGTTGTGAACCCAGTGAGGTCCAAGACATTCCCGGATTCATGGAGTCGCTGCGCCGTCTGAAGGAGCAGTCCGGACTGTCCTTCCGCCGGCTCGAGGAGCGGGCGGCGGCCGTGGGGGACGTACTGCCGCGCAGCACCGTGGCCGCGATGCTGTCCAATGGCGTACCACCGCGCAAGGAAGTACTCGTGGCGTTCGTGCGCGCGTGCGGCGACGGTTGCCGGGAGGTGGAATGGCTCGCCGCCTGCGATCGAGCCGCCGCTCGCCCACGGCCGGTCCCGCAGCGGACACGTTCCGCTGAGGAAGAGGGAGCGGAAGCGGAAGCGGGCAGTGGTGGCGGCGCGGCGGAACCGGACCGTGATGGCGCCGCCATCACCACCCGGGGCGAGTCGGGCAGGCGGGACCGGGGCCGGTTCACCGCGGTCGTCCTCGGTGTCGTGATTCTGGCTGCGAGCACCGCCGCGGCCACCACCACGACGCTCTTCCGTGCCGGTGACGACGGAGAGAGAAGGCCGGGTGCGGCAGCCGTGTCCAGCGGACCGGCCCCCTCGATGCCCCGCGGCTGGGTGACGATACGGCCTGCCGACGACCCCGGACTCTGCCTGACCGACGGACGCGTGCGGGACTGGCGCCACACACCCTTGGTGGCCGTCCAACGGCCATGTGACGAAGCCGCGCCCCAGAGCACCATGCTCGAGCTGGTCAGCGAGAACCTGTACCGGGTCCAGTGGCACCACCCCGACTACGGCAAGGGGTGCCTCAAGGCCCTCACCAGCGGGACGGGCGCCGGACTGCTGGAACCCTGGGACGCATGCCAGGAAGCCAGCCTGTTCCGCGTCGAGCCTTCCGGTCCGCTCGCCGAAGGGCGGTTCGTGCTGCGCGTGGAGGGTGGCGGCTGCGTGGGCATCAAGGACTCCAGCTCCGTCGTCGGCGCCGAGGCGGTGCTGCAGACATGCAACGGAAAGGGGCGCCAGGTCTTCCTCATCCGCCCCGCGCAGTGACGGGCCGCCGCGCATGCCCCCGTGCCTCACAGCCGACCTGCCCCGGTCAGCGGTGGGTGACGACGGTCCCGAGTACCCGTGTCGCGGGGAAGTACCCCACGTGCCGGGAGTCGTAGCTCTCCGCCGCGTTGTCACCGAGGAGGATCAGCATGCCCGGCGGCACCACGGTGTCAGGCGGCGCTTCGGACGTTGGGTCGGACGTCGCGACTGACGCGGGCAGCGCGCCCGTCGGCACGGCGTCCCCGGCAACCGCCGCCACCCTCTTGATCACCCACTGCCGGTCGTACACGACGTGCGCGGCGGCGGCAGCCGCCACCGGCGGATCGGGCCACGGCGACTCGAACGGCGGCCGTTCCACGACCACCACGCACCCCGGTACGGGGACGGCCCCCCGCCGGACCATGACCCGGTCCCCGTCGTGGTGGGCCGGTTCCATGCTGCCGCCGTACACGGTCACCACGACGAATCTGCGCCCGAGCGTGCGAGCGATCCACATGACCAGGATCAACAGCAGGCCGGACGCACCGCAGGGCACCCACCAGCGGGGGGCGGCACCGGCCGAGACCAGGGCCGCCGCCGCCGTCCACAGCAGCACCACCGAGGCCCACCGCACACCCCGCAGCAGCAGCGCCCGGCGTGCTCGGCACCGTGCCCGACGGAGGGCGTTCTCCGCCCTGCTGCTCCCGCGCCGTCGGTCCGTGCTCATGGCATGCTCGCTTCCGGTGCCGCCGGCGGCACCGCGGTCCCCCCGGACCGATAGCCGGACGCCTGCAACGCGTAGAGTCGCGCGTACTCCCCACCGGCCGCGACGAGTTCGTCATGGCTGCCCCGCTCCACGAGCCGCCCGTGCCTCAGGACGGCTATCACGTCCGCCTCGCGTACCGCGCCGAGCCGGTGCGAGACGAGCAGACTCGTGCAGCCCTTCCGGTGGGCACGGAGGGAGGAGTGGATGCCGTACTCGGCCGCCGCGTCCAGCCCCGCAGACGGCTCGTCGAGGATCATCAGGTCCCGCTCCTCACGCACGAACGCCCTGGCCAGCGCCAGTCGTTGGCTCTGTCCACCTGACAGCGTCACCCCGGTGTGCGGGTCGTGTCCGTCCGCGTCCGCGAAGAACATGCGTGACAGGAGCGTGTCGTAGCCGTTCGGGAGTGCGGCCACCACGTCGTGCACCCCTGCCCGCACCGCCGCCCCGTGCACGCGTCCCGGCTCGTCGAGCGCGGTGAGATCGCCCTGCGCGATGCTCTCGGCGGCCGTCATGTCGTAGTCCATGTAGTCCTGGAAAACCGCGCTGATCCGTTCCCGCAGCGCACGGACGTCGACGTCACGGATGTCCACGCCGTCCCAGAGGATCGCCCCACGTGTCGGATCGTAGAACCGGCACAGCAGTTTGATGAGGGTCGACTTCCCCGATCCGTTGAGCCCGACGAGCGCGAGCGCCTCCCCTCGGGGGATCCGCAGGTTGATGCCCCGCAGAACCCACCTGTGCTGCGGCGAATAGCGGAACCACACGTCGCGCAACTCGATGCCGTGGCGCAGCGGCGGCAAGGGGCGTGGTGCCGCGGCGGCCGGCAGCTCCGGCCCGGCGGAAACGATCGCCTCGTAGTGGCCGAAGAGCAGCGAGGCGTGATGCGTCTGGGCGATGTCACCGGCCATGGTGGCGAGGGCCACCTGCACCCCGGCGACGGCCGCCAGGAAGACGGTCACGTCACCGGGCGTGAGTCCGCCGTTCTTCGCGGCCCCCACGGTCCACAGGAGACCGGCGCCCGATACCGCGGCTGCGAGCAGGCCAAGCCCCGCCCGCAGCCGGACCTCCCGGCGATCGACCCTCCTGCGGGCCTCGTCCGAGGTGCGCCTGCTGGCGAGCATGCGCCCGCGGAGGTAACCGCCGGTACCGAAGAGCCGGATCTCCTTGGCCGCTTCCACGTTGGCCAACAGGCCCATGTAGAAGAACTGGCGGCGCTCCTCGGGCCCGATCCGCCAGACCGTGGCGGCACGTTGGCGTGACAGCAGGAGTTCGGCCACCAGCGACGGCACGGCGGCCAGCAGCACCAGCCACATGGTGGGTGGACTGATCACCAGGAGGGTGCCGAGGAAGCCGGTGACGGTGAACCCGGCACGGACGACGCCGAGGACTCCGTCGACCACCTGGTTGGCGACGGGGGACGCGACGACGGTCTGCTGGGCGAGCCTGAGCCGGTCGAGTACCTCAGGGTTCTCGAACGGCGCGAGCCCGGTGAACCGGTCCACGGCTCGAAAGAGCTCGTCCTGCGCGAAGACGCCCACCCTGCGGTCCAGTTCGGTCCGCAGATAGTGGATGAGGTGCTGGGTGAATCCGGTCGCCGCCAACGTGGCGACCAGGACCAATGCGGGCACGAGCAGGTCGCGTGCCGTCCCGCCGGCGGCAAGGGTGTCGATGACCAGCTTGGTGGACCAGGCGGTGACGACCGGGAACGCCCCCGCGGCGAGACTGGGCGCCGCGTACAGCGCGAGCCT
The DNA here is from genome assembly GCF_043673425.1 of Streptomyces sp. M41. Lineage (NCBI taxonomy): Bacteria > Bacillati > Actinomycetota > Actinomycetes > Kitasatosporales > Streptomycetaceae > Streptomyces > Streptomyces sp. M41. The sequence continues at coordinate 191,569 of NZ_JBIMKE010000009.1, forward strand.
GACCGGAGCCGCCTTCGCGACCAGCCGCCCCGCGCCCAGGGCGCGGGAGGCTGAAGGGGCCCTGCACGACGCGTGGCCCTGGCGGACACGACGACCACGACCGCCTTGCTCCGTCGCCGCCATGTCGTGTGCCGCGGCTGTCCGGCCGTTCATACCGATGCGACGGCCGGACGGTCGACGTCGACTTGATCCGTCATCACGAGCAGTCGGCCGTCAGTGCTCCGGTTCACCTTGAGGATCACCGGGAAGCCCTGCACCTTGCAGGCTTCGGCCAACTGTTCCGCGTCCTCGCCCGCGAGCACCCGGGCCACCGGAGCCAGGGCCGACACCATGGGTTCGGCGGCTGCGGCGTCGTCGCGGTCGGCGGCCACCGCGGCCAGGACCCGGTCACGCCCCCCGGGTACGGTACGGGCGTATTCCACGAACTTCGGCAGCTTCTCCTTGCACGGCCCGCACGTCGGGGAGAAGAAGGCCACCACCGTCTCCGTGTCGATCACGCGGTGGTCGACCGGCTCACCTTCGACGGTGCGCGAGGAGAATTCCCCGACCTGGTCACCCGGAGCAAGCGACAACCGGCCGCCGCCCCGCTCGGCCAACAGGTCGGTGTGCTCGCGCAGCCGCTTGATGACGCCGACGGTGAGCACCAGATTCAGGGCGCAGAGCAGCCCGACAAGCACGAAGGTGGCGATGACGACAGGCAAGAGACGACTCCATTCTCGTTGGGCTGATCTCGTTGGGCTGATCTCGTCGGGTTGATCTCGTCGGGTTGATCGACACCGCTACCCGTCTGCGGCCGTGGTCTCGACCTCACGTCCTCACGTCCTCGAGCGGACGGGCTGGAACAGATCGACGATGCTGTCGAGCGCGACCACGAGCCCACCGGCCAGCAGTCCGGCCACGGCCGCCACGGCCGATCCCGCCGGGTGGACGGAACCGGTGGTCTGCGCCGCGGCTGTACCGGCCGCGGCACATCCGGCGAGCGCCACGTTGCGGACGATGTGGCGCACACCGAGTGGGACGGTGGATCCGCCGAAGCAGCGACATGGCGTCCGCGCACCGGCGACGACGGCCCGCGCGATGACCAGGGCGAAGACGACGAGCATCAGCGCCGCGCACCCGAATCCGACGACGCCCGCGGTCGGCACCGGCACCACGAGCAGCAGGCACACGACACCCTCCGCGCAGACCACGGCGAGCGCTGCCGTCCCACTCAGCGCGGGAGGGAGCACACGCAACGCGCTGATCGAGCCGGCGAATGCGGGCAGGGCATGCCGCCCCGCCAGTTTGCTGATCGCTGCCGCCAGGAACACCGTTCCGATGAGGCAGCGCATACCGATGTCCAGGTACTGCACCGAATCCTCCCGCAGGGGACGCCGGTGTCCGCGGGGCCTCTCACCGGACGGCCGGCCGCGCACACAGGCGTCCCCGCTCACGTCACGGAATCAGCAAGACGGGCACGAGCGCCAGCAGTTGATCGAGCCGCAGTAGGTGTTCACGCAGCAGGCGCTGCGAGCGCACTGCCAGCACGAGTTGAAGCACTGACAGGCCCTCACGGACGCGGCTGCCTCCACCTTGGGCACGAACAGGCCGAGGAGCCTGCCGCCCATGGATTCCAGCATCTTCGACATGGAAATCCTCCCTTTCCAGAGTCACTTCGGACCGGCCTCGATGGAGACCGCTTCACCGCAGCGGAGGGACTCAGGCGCGTCGGGCGAACCGGCTTTCGGCAACCGGTTCCGCGCCGCCTGCCCCCCGAGCGATCCGCACGCTACCGACCGGCAAGGCACCGCACAGCAGGTCAGCCGTCCGGGACACGTCCGGGACACGTCCGGGACACGGCGCCTGGCCCGCGCCTGCTCGGTGCGAGGGTCGCCTCGGCCGGCGAAGGCGCAGGCAGGCACAGGCACAGGCAGGCAAAGGCATAGGCACAGGCACATGCGGCGAGCGCATGGCCCCGTGCCTCTACACCGCAGGAATGATCGGGTGGGTCACGGCCCGATGTGGATCAGACCGGCCCACAGGGAGGGTTGGTGCGGGTGATGCTCGCGCAGCTGTCGAACGGCTGCCGCCGCGGCTTTCGGTGCGGTGCCGTTCTGGGCGAGCCGGCTGTAGAAGTAGTCCGCGGCCCGGGCCGCGACGTCGTCACGGACGTACCACAAGGTGGCGACCGTGTGCCGGAAGCCCGCCAGTTGCAGTGCCGCGGCCAGATGGATGCTCTCGTCGGGCAGTTGGGGGCTTCCCGTGGCGGTGCTGCAGGCGGAGAGGAAACACAGTTCGGCGTCCCGCAACTGCAGTTGCGCGATGTCCACGACGGTCAGTGTTCCGTCGTGGAGCACTACGCCGGACCGCGCGGGGGCGTCAGGTCGCTGTCGGCCATGGCAGGCAAAGTGCACCGAGGTGGCGTCGAGCAGCGCAGCGCCCACATTCGCCCTGGTCGCCTCCTCACCGTCGAGGCGGGTGAGCTGTGGAACAGCGAGCCGTTGCACGATCGCTTCGGCTTCCTCGGTCACGTGGCCGAGGTCGGGGTGCCCAGGAGTGCCGGCCAGGGACACGAGGAGCAGGTGGCCTCGGTCCACGGCTGCGGTCCTCGCGCCGTCACGGCGGCGGTGCAGTGCTCGTAGCGTGGGGGTGTAGGACGGAACGACGCGGTCCAGTACGCCCGTTGCGCCGGTCTCGGCCCTGCACTGGGCGGCGTGCAGCGGAAGGAGGGCGAGGGGGCCGGTGGGGCACCACCACAGCCGGGTGACGGGGTCCTCCACGGGCGTCGACAGCCCGAGCCGGTTCAGCACGGGGTCAGCGATGCTCTCCCACAGCCAGGTCAGTGTTGCGGTGATGGTCGCTTGCAGGGACACATCTCGCGCGAAGGTGGACGCATGGCCGGAGCCGGAGCCGGAGCCGTACGCGTGCAGGGCGAGGAGGAATTCGTTGGCCCGGGCCACAGCGCTCTGTGAGGTCAGTCCGGGCAGCGGGATGATCAGCGGCTCGCCGGGACGTACGACCAGGGCGTCGCACCTGTTCGTGGCCACGTTGACGATGACGACCGGGTCATGGCCCGCGAGATCGGCCAGCTCGGCGTAGGAGGGCCGGCCGAAGGGATCCTTTCCGTCGAGGACGCCTCGGGCCTCGTCGACCAGATCGTCCCAGGTCCGGCCGAGAGCAACGAGACGGTCGATCCCGGCCACGTCCTGACCCGCCGGATCGCCGGCACCCGCGGCTTCCAGTGCGGCACCGACCTCGCGCAGCCGTGCGGCGAGTTCGGGTGCCCGGGCGTCGAGTGGGGCTGCTTCGTCGCGGGTCTGCAGTGTCTGGGACCACAGGATCGACCGACCTTGCTCGAGGAACTCGACGGCGCGTGCCGGCCGGCCTGCCCGGATGGCGCACTCCGCGGCCTGTGAGGCGAGACCGGACCAGCGTGCGAGGCGGGCCTCGCGGTCGGCCCGCGGCAGGCCACGCCACGCGGCTTGGCCGAGTAGTTCGATCGCCGTCGACCATGGGGTCAGTGCCTGTTCGGCACCGCCGAAGGAATCGGTGAGGGTGCTCCAGTCGACGGCCGCGTCGACACGCTCCTGGAGCGGGGCCGTGCTCGCCCTCACATAGCGTTCGAGCAGTCCGATGGCTTCCTTGCTCGCTTCCGGTCCCCGGTCGGTTTCCGGGAGGGCCAGCAGGCCCCCGGCCAGGATCCGGGCACAGAGCAACTGCCCGACCTCCCAATGCTCCTCGGTGGCCGGCGGTAGCTCACCGCGCAGGAGGACGATCGCCTCTCGTACGTCCTCTGCTCCTCGTACGTCGTTGGCTTCTTGTACGTCCTCTGCTTCGTGTACGTCCTCGGCTCGTTGTACGTCCTCGGCTCGGCCGGGTGTCCTTCCCCGGGCGATCAGCGCCCGGGCCAGGGTGGCGATACGCGCCGGGCGCACCGGGGAGCGCGGAGCAGTGCCTTCGATGGCGCGGCGGTAGTGCTCGATGCCTTCGTCGAGGGAGCCTTTGCCCTCCGCGGTGGCGTGGATCAGGCACGAGCCGAGGTTGAAGACGTACTGCGACCAGAGCAGGTCGCCGGTGTCGGTCACCTCGACGGCCCGCCGTAGAGCGGTCAGGGCGTCGTCGATGTCCGCTGCGTCACCCCGCAGCCTGTGACGCAGGCGGTAGGTTCCCGCGAGGTTGCTCAGCGCGAGGCCGAGTTCCCCGTGGCCCTCAGGTGTCGCGTCGACCGCCCGAACGCCCAGGGCCACGGCCTCGTCGATCTCCGACACGGTGCCCAGGGACTCGATTCGCAGGGTGACCTTGCTGACCAGATTGGTCAGCCGGGACGGCAGATACGGATCGTCGGCCGGGGTGAGGGCGACGGACTCTCGCATCACCATGACGGACTCGTCGAGGTCGGACGGCACGCCCGTGCGGCCGAATCGCCATGCGAGTGCTCCGGAGAGCTGCGAGCAGATGCGAGCCCGCCCCGCCGGGTCGCGCGGGCGGGTGCGCTCCTCCTTCAGCAGAAGGACGGCCTCGGAGAGTTCTTCGAGCGACGCGGTCCTCCGATAGCCGCCCATCAGCGCGTCGGCCAGGACGGCCACGGTGTCACGACCGCCGCCCTGTCGTGCGCGTTCGGCTGCCGCGCGCAGGCAGCCGAGACAGCGCTTGTGGTCCTCCGGTTCTCCGTCGGCGATGAACCGCTCGTACAGGAGATACCCGAGCCCCACCAGAGCGCGCTCGGCGCCGGAGCCCAGATCGGCCTCGAAGACCGAGTGCGCGGTCCAGGCAGCCACCGGTTCGTGAAGTCGCAGCAGGCGCTGCAGATCCGCTTCCCGGCCAGGGTCGAGGTCCGCCGTGAGGGCGAGGGCGGCCGTGGCATACCGTTCGTAGAGATACCCGTCGACCGACTTGGCGTACCTGTCGGAGAACTGGGAGAGCCAGTCGGCCTCCGGGGCAGGGTCGGCAGGGCGTGCCGAACCGGGCTCGGGGAGAAGCCCTGCCGCAGCGTGCCAGTCGTCCTCCGAAAGGTTCATGGCGGCGCGGGTGAACAGCGCGGCGCAGAGGGCGTTGCCCACCATGGCCTGCTCACCGGGGAAGGACGCTGGGAGGGAACGGGCCGACCGGAACTCGTCGATGGCCGCGTCCAGATCGCCCTCCGTCCCGAACGCCTGGTGGCGACCCATCCTCGCGTTTCCGGACGCGACCAGGAGGAGGGCCTGCGGTGGATCGGTATCGGCGACGAGGTCGGCATAGGCATCGACGGACGCGTCGGCATGCTCGCGGGACGGTGAGCGATTGGCCCGCATGAAGTACAGCGACGCGAGGCGGGCCCGCAGAAGGTAGGCGGCGGCGTCTCCGACGGGACGAGCGGCCTGGAGGGCGAGGTCCCGGCAGGGCTCGACGATGTCGACCACCTCCTGCACCTCGTGGGCGGTGATCTCCGCCGGGCGCTGCGCCCACAGCAGTCCCGTTCGCGCCAGCAGCACGAGGACCGCGGGCAGCGGCAGGGGGCGTCCCGGCAGCGGAGCGCCCGGCTCTGCGTCACCCTCGCGGGTGTGCCGGGCGGTATGGGCGAGGATGCCCAAGACCTGAATGAAGCATGAGTGACTCATGCGAGGGTCTTTCGCCGCCTCCTCGCCCACCGCGGCCCACACCTGCGCGAAGTGCGCCGCCGGTTCCCACTTCCCGGGGCCGGACACCCCTTCGTCGTGCAGGTCGAGCACCGCACGCAGATCCTCCACGTCCCTCGTCGTCACGAACTGTGCGGTGAGCAGGCCGGTCAGAGCTTCGCATGCCGCCCTGCGCTCCTCGGCCGCATCGATCCGGCCAAGGATCCTCTGCACCTCCGCCGAGGTGGCACCGGCGGATTCGGGAGAGCCGGACCGCAGGCGGAGGGCCATGTTGATGAGAAGCCCGCGATAAGCGGACCCGGCCAGCACCTCGGGCTCCGGTGGTGGACCCCAAGGCAGAACGGGCGGTGCGAGCACCATCGCTTCCAGCAGCGCCCCGATGGCCGCATACAGATCCGCGGCGGATTCCGTGGCCTGCCGCCGGAGCAACAGCTGCCGCGCCAAGCGGTCCAGAACGCGCACGCGATCCGCGCCGGTGCAGCCGCTGTCACTCAACTCGCGTTGCAAGTCTGGTATTTCGTCCTGTTCGTCCCCCCGTGTCATGTCTTTCATGCTTCCACAGGCGAAGCGACTCGGGGACGAAACGGCTGAGACCGGCGAGGGCTCGCCCATCCTCACGGGCGCAGATGCTCGATGGTGACGTCATGCCGTTCGGCCAGCCGTCGGGCGATCAGCGAGCGGTGGCATGCCTCTGGGTCGCGCTCGACACACAGCAGCGCCGCGGTCCCGCCGCGCGACAACGCCGACAGGACCGGTGTGAGGTCGGCGCCGTCGAGGATCTCGGTGGTGTAGCGCCGGATGTACTCGGCGGCGAGCTCGCGGCGTGTGCGCTTGCCGACCCCGCGGCGGTCGTCCTCCGCGTACTGCAACTGGCGCAGCTCGGTGGTCGGGGCGAGCTCGGGGTGGTGCTCGTAGGCGATGCCGGCGTCGGCGAGGGCCGCCTGGAGGCGCAGTGAGTTCGCCCAGGCGTACTCGGGTCCGCGGACACCGCGGCGTTGACGTACGTCGAGCACAAGGCGGACGTCCGCGTGCCGCAGTCGTTGCAGGAAGGACTCGCCGTCGAAGCCGTAGACGCCGATGGTCGCCAAGTGGAGCACGGTAGATCACCCATCTGCCCGCCGCTGTCCCGCCGGTCGAAGCCGGCATGAGCAGCGGCGGGCGGCCAGGCCGTCACGCGACGGCGGTTCCCTCGAGCTCGACAAGCTGCCCGGGGATCGCCAGCCGGCTCACCCCGAGCATCGTGGTGGCCGGCGCGACCCCGGCGGCGCCCAGCCGTGATGCCAGCACGCCGTAGTGCGCAAACAGTAGATCGACGTCGGTGGTATAGACGTTGAGCCGCACGAGGTCGGCCAACGACATGTCGGCCTCACCGAGTACGGCCTCCAGGTTGTCCAGGCTGAGCGCCACTTGCGCCGCCATGTCACCGTCGTGCAGGGGTTTGCCGTCACTGCCCATCGCGGTCTGTCCGGAGCAGTACAGCGTCCGGGTCTGACCGCTGACGACCTCACCCTGGTTGAATCCCAACTCCACCGACCACGGCACCGGGTTCACGGCCGTTCGTTGCACTGCCACGTCAGCTCCATTCACTCTTCGATGCGCGGGGGAGCAGGTACGCCCCGCCTGCGCAGCCGCCATCGTCGACGTCGGTGCTGACGAGGCTGCCAACAAAACATGACACCCTTGGTCATGTATTCGATAGGGTTCCCGAATGCGCGCCGATCGGCTGGTCTCCCTGGTGCTGCTGCGTCAGCGGGGCCGGCTGACCGCGGACACGCTCGCCCGCGAGCTGGAGGTGTCCACCCGTACGGTGTTGCGCGACATCGAGGCTCTCTCGGCGGCCGGTGTCCCGGTCTACGCCGAACGCGGCCGGCACGGCGGCTTCGCGTTGCTGCCTGGTTTCCACACCGAGCTCACCGGGCTGAACCACGACGAGGCCCTCGCCTTGCTGACCACCGGACCGGGGCCAGGAAAGCAGGCATTCGGCCTCGGCCCGGCCCGCGCCTCCGCCCTGCGCAAACTGGTCGACGCACTGCCCGAACGCCATCGGGCCACCGCGGACGACGCGGCCCGACGATTCCTCGTCGAGCCCGAAACCGACCTGCTCTCACGCCGGGAGGCCACCGACCAGGTACCCGACGCGACCATGGTCGAGATCCGGCGCGCGGTACTGGACGGCCACAGACTGCGCATCCACTACGCGGCCACGGGCCAGACACCGCAGTGGCGCACGGTCGACCCGATCGGCCTGGTCACCGTCCGTGACCGGGGCTACCTCCTGGCCACGCGATCCGGCGCGGACCGCACCTACCGGCTGTCGCGGATATCGGCCGCACAGGAACTGCCCGAGCCGGCACAGCGACCCGGTGAGGTGGACCTGGACCTGCTCTGGCGGGAGCGCTGCGCGCAGTTCCTGTCCGGCGACCACATCGCCGTACTGGTCCGAGTGAAGACCCAACGGCGGGACGACCTGTTGAACACCGCGACAGCCGTCCGCACCGCACAACCCGACACGGACGGCTGGCTGCGGCTGGAAGTGACCTTCCAGGACCTGAGGCACGCGGAGTGGGCCTTGTGGCAGCTCAGCACGGACGCGGAGGCCCTGGCCCCCCAGTCGCTGCGGACCCTGCTGCACCACCGCGCCACTGTGCTCGCCTCCCGCTACACGGGCACCTCCTGAGCTCTACATGCATCCGGTTCGGCGCGGTTTCGCGCCTACCTTGGGCTGGGCGCCGACTGAACCCTTCGCCGGTGGCAAGCACTCTGCCCTCGTCATGACGGGTGGCTCGGCATGCGGCTTTTCGAACCCGGTGGCCGACCGGGGGCGATACGGATTCGGTGCACGGGTGGGAGAACCGGCCTTCGCGGACAGGTTCCTGAACCCTCTTCGAACGCGTGCAGGTGCCAGTTCGTTCGGCCCGGCCGGGTTCTCCCAGGGCCGTCGGGGGTCGATGGTCCGCGGGCGGGCGAGCCGAAGAGGAGAGTAGGCGGTGTCGGCAGCGACTACTGAGATCCAGCGCATCACGGGACACCTTCCTCCGCCCCCCAACAGAGCTGACTGATGCAGCAGTTGGACGACAGACTGAGTGAGAGGGGGAGGTTGCCCAGCTGGGCCGTTGCGGCTGGTAGCCAACGTCTCCCAGCCGTGGGTTGAACGGTGAGCGCGAACCCCGCCGCCCGGCCCCGGCCGACCGCCCGGCGCCCCGAACGGACGCTCGACACGTCGCTTCGCCATGCGCACAACCGTCCGCCGCGACAAGGCCTCTGTCGCGGCGGACGGTTGAGAGAGCAGGGAACGGGCTCAGTTCGAAGGGACGGGCGCGCAGACCTCGAACACGTCAAGGGTGGTCGAAGCGTCGCCGCCGTTGAATACGTTTCCCGTCCAGCCGGTCGACGAAAGGGGCGCCTTCAGAGGCAACGTCTCGACCAACCTCAGGTCGTCGCCCGCGCTGACTCCGCCGCCGAGCGGCCTCTTGCCCGCGGGACGGTCCCCTGCCGCGCTCGACGTGGTTCCGACGGCCACCGGCACGTTGGCGGCACGACGCCGGCCCGTCGCGCAGCAAGCGTCACGACCACCCGCAGTCGGCGGTTGTTCGGCGACCCGGGCAGCCTGGCTCGCTGCGAGGGTCCGAGGTCCCGCCTGGCTCCGTCGCCACATCAGCGACCGTCGCAATGGTCGGCCGGTTGGTCGGACCAGGCACCGTGAGTCGTCCTGCGGTCGTCGAGCCCGGCCGTGGATGATCAGGCTTTGCGTCCCACCCCGCCGAACATGGCTACTTCGGCGGGCAGACCGCTCTCGCCGTCATCCGCTCGCCAGTGGTTGCAGGACACCACGCCCGGGTCGAGGAGCTCCAGCCCGTCGAAAAAGCGGGCGATGTCGGCCGGCGTGCGCTGAGTGAGCTTCGGCGTGCCGTGCTCGTTCCAGAACGCCACCGCCGCGTCGACGTCCGGCATGTCGGGCCGCGTGATCGTATGCGAGAGGACGAGGTGACTGCCCGAGGGCAGCCGGTTCATCAGACGACGCACGATCCCGTGGGACTCCTCGTCGTCCTCGATGAAGATGACGACGCCGAGCAGCATCAACGCCACGGGCTCACCGAAGTCCAGGGTTCGCGCTGCCTGCTCCAGGATCGTGTCGACGTTGCGCAGATCCTCGTCGAGGTAGTCGGTGCGACCCTCTCGCGTGGAGGTCAGCAGGGCTTCGGCGTGAGCCAGCACGATGGGGTCGTTGTCGACGTAGACGATGCGGGACTCCGGCGCGACCCGCTGAGCGACCTCGTGGGTGTTGTCGGCTGTCGGCAGGCCGGTGCCGATGTCGAGGAACTGCCGTATCCCGCACTCGCCGGCAAGGTACTGCACGGCGCGGCCGAGGAACTGTCGATCGGCGAGGGCGTAGTCGCCGATGCCCGGGTGCAACGAGCGGATCTGGTCTCCGGCAGCCTGGTCGACCTCGTAGTTGTCCTTGCCGCCAAGCCAGTAGTTCCAGATCCGGGCCGTGTGTGGCTGGTCGGTCTTGATTCGCTTGCGCACCTCGTTCGACGCAGCGGGAATCTCAGTCACGCGATGTCCTCCAGATCAGCCCGGTCAGGGTCAAGGAGCAACCTAGCGGCAGGACTTGGGGAGGGCGACTTGGGTGGGCAGGGGCGAAGCACCTGAGCGCACGAGTACCTCGACGATTTCGATGTCCGGCTCGTCGCACGTCTTCCCGTCACCTGGTGATGCGCCGCCCATGGCCGTGAACAGCGGCCCCTCAGGTGTGTCCGCAACCGGCAGAAATGGATGGCGGCAAATCCCGCTGAAGGGATAGGAAAGACGCATGAGCATCTCCGGCCACCACAACCCCACCGACGGCGACCAGCGGACCTTCCACCGCACCACGCTGGACTTGGGCGACATGCTGCTGCATCCGTGGGGCCGGGCGAGCGACGAGCCGGACACGCTGCTGACCGGTCTGACCGTCGCGGCAGCGGACCCCCTGATCGCCCTGTGGAATCCCCTCACGACATCCGACCGCAGCGAGGCCCAAGCCTGGCTGGAAGCTCGCCAGGACGGCTGGGACCGCGGGGTCAGCGCCGCCTTCGCCGCGCGGAACGCCACGGACGACGCCCTGCTGGGCAGCGTCACCGTACGTTGGGTCGACCGCGCCGACGGCCTGGCGATGATCGGCTACTGGACACTGCCGAACGCCCGCGGCCGGGGCGTGGCGACTCGGGCGACGAGCGCGGTGACGACCTGGGCCTTCCGGACGGCCGGTGCCCGTCGCATCGAGATCGCCCATGCAGTCGGCAACAAGGCATCCTGCCGGGTGGCCCACCGCTGCGGCTACCTCCCCGAAGGCACCCTGCGCGACTCCCACCGCTTCGGCGACGGCGCGTACCACGACGAGCACCTGCACGCTCGCCTGGCCACAGACCCGGAACCGGCCAAGCCCGCAAAGTGCCCGACGTCCTAGGGGGCCTCCGGGTTCCCCCAACGCCATGCCGGTGCGGCAGACGGCACCACCGTGCCGCCGACTGGGCTGCCGCCTTGGGAATGCCCGTGTGGTGATACGGCGTCAGGCACCGTACGCGACGAGGTGTCCGCCGCGCACAGCCAGGCAGCCGCCCTTTTCCGGGGGTCTCGGGACGCCGTCAACCAACGCACCGTCTGAACGACCTGCCGATCAACACCGCCGCCCAGGAAGCGACAGTACGGGCGAGGCACGACGAGGCACGGTCTCGCCCGCACCGCACCTACCGGCCTCGGATGGTGTCAGCGGCGTGTCAAGAAGCATTTGGCCACACTGACTTGTTCGTTTGCGCGCAAATCTGTGCGTCCTTGCGATGTTATGTAGCTGTGTCTATTGTCTCGTCTTCCAAGTCACCGTAATCTCCCATCACTCCAGCAAACTCGCGACCCGAAGCACCAGCAGCAGAGGGCAGAGCAGTCGGACGGATCGCCCGGCCGGCAGCCTGGGCGGGCGTCGAATGCTGTCTCGAAGGGTGCGCCCGACCAAGCGATCCGGGCCTTATCTGTGGCCTTTGCTCCGCCGATCACATCCAACGCCCGCACCGCGGGCAAGAAGCAGCGCTGACCGAGTCGACACTGCATGCGGGGGCAGTGGGCCGTCCGGCGTACTGACACTACATATGCGTCCCCAGGGAGCAGTTTCCTACCGGTGACAGCTCCCCTCACGAGCCGGGAGTTCCGAGTGACTGTTTGCCGAAAACGTCTGTTCGGCGTCCTCGTCGCCATGGCGGTTGCCCTGTCAAGCACTGGCGCACTGTCCGCCCTGCCCTCGACTGAAGGAGCCGAGACCGAGACCACGTACACCGTCACCGTCGGATCGAAGGGTTCGTGGACACGCCCGGACGACACCCCGGCCGGCACGTACATCGACAAGGACGGAACCTTCTGGTTCCAACAGGCGCACGCGCTGTATGGGGCGACGGAGAAACGTGAATGGAAGTTCTACACCGGACGCGATTTCGACACAGCGACCCCCGCGACGTCGGTCAACAACGCGGCTGATCCCGAGAACCCGAAGCACAGCAACCGTGACACCACCTGGCGGTGCAACCACAGCCCCACCGGTTTGAAGTCCACGGAGGCACCGGCCCCGTCACCCTACTCACAGCGCAACTACTGCGACCTGGTCGGCGTTTGGGTCGATCCGGATACCGGTGACTGGCACGGGCTTGTGCACAACGAGTTCACCCCACAACCGTTCAAGGACGGTGTCCACTACGACGGCATCGACTACGCCGTGTCGAAGAACCAGGGCCGAACCTGGACGATCAAGGATCATGTCCTTACGTCGCCGTACAGTACGGAGCGGGAGGACACCTCCGCTTTCCCCCACCAGACCTACCACTACGGCGTAGGTGACCCGCGCCTGTACGTGGATGCGGCGTCAGGCTACTTCTACGCCTTCTACGGCTCCCGCATAGTGAACAAGGGTGGTGGCTGGAAGGCCTTTCACGCCCATGTCGCCCGGGCTCCCCTCTCCGGCAAGATGGCCCCCGGGACCTGGCAGAAGTGGTACGACGGCTCTTGGTCCGAACCGGGTGTCGGAGGCCGGGAGAGCAACATGGTGCCTGTCGACAAGGCAGGCGGCACCGGGTACACCGATGTTGCCGACGAGTACGACCCGCAGAACCAGGGAGACGTCGAGGAGCAGGTCGAGCAGGGCAAGATGCCGCCGACCTCACCTTTGTTCGTCATGGACATCACCTACAACGCGCACCTGGGCCTCTATATCGGCCAGCCCCAAGCCGTCGACCAGAGCAAGAACGCGCCGCAGCAGTACTACGCAACGGACAACCTGGCCACGCAGAAATGGTTCCTGCTCGGCGACACCGGCAAGTACACCAACGCCTCGTGGTACCGCTGGTTCCTCGACGACGTCAACAAAACGAGCTCCGCGATCGTGGGCAAGAGTTTCCGCTCCTATTGCTCGTTCGGCTGTTCCGGCAAGTCGAGCAGCGAGTACATCAATCTGACCATCGACTCCTCGTCGCCCGCGGCGCCGGTCGACACCTCGAAGGCATATCGGATCACCAGCGCCGACGATCGCGTTCTTTCCCAGGTCCCCGGCAGCTCCTCCACCACATCCGTCGAAGCCGACGCAGCCGACGCTGACACGTGGACCTTCACTTCCAACGGCGACGGTTCCTACCGCATCACCAACACCGGCTCCAGGATGTTGCTGGGCGTCGCTTCCGGCGCCCCGGCCACTCGGGCATGGGGCACCAAACCCACTGTCACGGCTGGCCGAGCCCAGGGACCGTCCGTGGGCCAGCAGTGGTTCGTCATGCCCAACACTTCCCCGCAGACCGGTGGCCCGTCAGGTACCTTCCGCATCGTCAACCGCTACAGCGGACTGGTGATCGGCCTTTCCGACAGCCCCGGCAGGTTCTCCGAAACCATCCCTGTTCGTCACTGGACCGACAGCACGGGCAATGACGTGGGAGGGAAGCGCACGGCGGGGGAGCAGGCACTGAGACTGATACCGGCGGGGAAGGCAACCGCCGAGACACCAGCGTCACCGGGCTCGTGTACGGCCCCGCCATGGGACCGCAACGCCACTTACCGCGGAGGAGAGGTCGTCTCACTCAAAGGGCGGGAATGGAAGGCCAAGTGGTGGCCCAACGTCGGTGACGAACCGGGCACAGCGGGGCGCTACCAGCAGTATCGGAGGCTGGAAGAGGCAGTCTGGAAGGACTTGGGGGCCTGCTGATCGCCGAGAGTTCCACCAAAGGGCCGCCCACTTGTGGCCGTGGCGGGAGACGGTACTCCAGGCCGCGTAGGCAGGCCCAGTAGCCGCACTCGGTCCACCCGGCCGGGCCGGAGCGTTTCACGGTCTTCCGGGAGCGGCGGTACTCCATCGGCATGGAGTAACCGCCGCTCACATATCGTCCGTCCACGACCACGAGCAGTCGCACGACCTGCTGGATCAGCTCGGCCGCTTGACGGCGCCGTTTGCTTCCGCCGATCGAACTACTCCGTCCACGACACCGTCGCAGCTACAAGACCACGTCCTGGGACAAGACGATCCGCCGTGCCACCACGACCGGCAATACGCACGGCATCACCAGCGGACTGAGAAGAGCCGCGCCCAAGCGGTCTTCCCTCGGGCGTCCAGAAATGGCCGGCGGATCATGCGCGGAGCGCGGCGACCCCTCGCCACGCGTTACGACCATGACTCCTCCCTGGTGGACGTTGCGCATTCGAGAAACTTGCTCGTGGTCTCTACGACGCTTCTGCGTTCGGACTGATAGATGCCCCAGTCCCGTTTCAGTCGGAGGAACACGTCGAAAGTGCGGGTGTCTCCGTGTCCACCCTCGGGGCGCTGCCAGTCAGGCGACCTTCGGTCCAAGACAGGGTAGGTGCGTTCCTCCCCGTCTCGGGATCTCACGACGACGCGGGTCTCGGCTGGAAGCTGCGCATCCGGTGTCTCCCAGGTGATGTCCATGAGCGTCTTCCAGGTGGTGCAGTTCGTCTGCGTCTTCAGCGTCGGCATGTCCGCGACAGCGCCAGCCGGCAGGTGTGCGGGCGGGCCGGTTCGGAAATGCGGGAAAAGACCAGAGATCGCCTCGACGAGCTGCTCGACAAGGATCGCTGTATCCACCAGTTCGCCCACCACTGGTATCGCCTGTGCAGCGACGAGCGCCGCCAGTGAGATCGCGTTGACTGCAATGGTTTCGGCGTCCCGGTGCTGTACTCCATCGGCGATGCCCAAGGCCTGACCGATACCTGGTACGACCGACATGGTGACGCTCACCTTGTCGAGCGTCGTCGCGTTCTGGTCGGAGAATGTCTGTGCCATGCCCGCTGCCCACAGCGCGACCCCCGCAGCCCCCGCACTGATATGGGCACCGTTGCGAGCGGTGATCTTCGCCTTGGTCTGCTCGACTACCCTCGTCAGCTCTTCTTGGCCCAGTCCTTCGGAATTGCGCTGTGGAAGGGACTTGGTGTGCTCTGCGTCCGTGAGTACATCAGTGACGGTCTGCTTCGCACGCTCCCGGACCTTGTCCCACTCGACGATGCCGCAACCGGAGTCAGTGCTGGTGGAGCGCTTGGAACGGTTTCCCGCTCCATCACAGACACGAGGCACCGCGTGTTCTCGCGCCTCGGTTTCGGCCATCCCGCGGTCGGCCCGGTTGTCGGTGGCGGTGAAGAGCGTGACCGCGTCGCTCCACCCGGACGACGGATCCTCATACGGGTCGTACCCGCGCGCGCCTTTGGTGTACTGGGGATTTTCCCACGTATCGACTTTCTTGAACGGAGCGTCCAGGCTGGTGATCAACCCATTCTTGTCGGCCGGGAACTCCCGCTTGTACTTGGTGGCGCGGATGATGTTCTCCGCGTTGATCTTCCGCACCGCGACCCATTCCGCGGTTGCCTCGGTCATTCGCGCCTGATGTTCGTTTCGGGCTTCCTTGGCGAAAGAGATGACGTTTCCAGTCGGCTCAATCTCGTACACCCATCCTTCAACTACTCTTCTCGGGCTCCAAAACCATGACGTCTGGAGCTCGGACCGGCCCACGGGAGCAGCGAATGTTCGTGCCACGTCGTATCGCTCCGACGTGCTGACCCACCCGGACCCGCTTCGGTCCTCTACATGCCCGAGCAGGTGGTCGACGAACGCACCATAGTTTGTCCCTTGCGAGACAAAGCCGCCCTTTTCCAGGATCGTCTCGGGTGCCCTGCTATCACCCCGATACAGGACTTGGGGCGGGGATGCCGGCTCCCGAGACTGCCGCAGTTCTGGGTGCGTGATGCCAACGGCCTGTGGCGGTGCGGCCGTCCCTACAGAGGGAAGGATGCCGGCCACCAGCCCGGCAAGGGATACCCCAATGAGTCCTCTCAAGGAAAGAGAGAGGCGTCGTTTACGCGGATTTTTTTCGAGGCTCACTAAACGGGACATGGGGTGCCTACCCTTCATGAGATGCTTATGGGACAACTCGACCACCGTCCTCGCCCCGGAATTTTGACAGCCACGGTGGGAAACAGCGAACGGCGGAAGCGGCCTGATTCAAAGTGATGACCGTTCGTCATCCGTATTGGGCGCAGCAGCTTCAGTGGCTGATCCTGGCACGGCTGATGGGCCTGTCCCCGCAAAGGTGTGATCCGACGAGAAGAGCGAGACGTCGATTTGTAGCCGGGGGTACAAGATCCTCACGGCCGCTGTGGTGAATGAGGCCGGAGTCCTTCTTGATCTTCCGTCTCCGCAGGGGCATCACCAGGGCGTCCTGGGGTAGTTCAGTCCGCATGTGGTTCGCCACCTGCCAGACGGCGATCATCCACGAGTACACGTCCAGAACGAACACCACCTCCGGGTGCCACCCTCCGTTCTGCTGGTGATGGTAATGACTAGGCAAAGAACCGGGCTCCCGCGGCGCTCCCAGAGTCTCTATCGGCCACAAGGGTTCGGGTCAGTTGCCCTGCGTGTACTGGCCCAGACCTGCCGAGACGGGCGAGGAGAAGGAAGAGGGGTCCGAATGAAGCACCGACGGCCCAGGCAGAGGCGTGCCTGGAAGCGCGGGGGGCAGTTCGCCGGCGCCGCGCTGGCGGCAGTTGGCATCGGGCTTGCTGCTGGCGGGACGAGCCACGCCAGCGACTGCGATCAAAGGAGTCAATTCACTCTGGGCCAGGCGGCGCAGACACAGGTCGGCGATGGAGAGGAAGACTGTCAGTGTGCGGATTGCCTTGCGGAGCGACTCAGTTGGTCCAGGGAGGCCGACGAGCCCTGCCCGTACGGCCAGGGTGGCGATGACTGCCAGTGTGAGAACTGCCTTGCGGGTCAGTCGGGTTGGTCCAGGGAGGCCGACGAGTCAAACCTGTACGACCAGGGTGGCGACGGCTGCCAGTGTGGGGATTGTCTTGCGGCGGCACAGTACGGTTGGTACGACCAGGCTGCCGAGAGCATCGACTACGACACGGACTATCAAGTGGCCTACTGAGCACTGAAGCCAGGTAACCGGCCGCCCTGACAGGCCCCCCGCCGGGGGCACGCACTGCCTCCCACCGCGCCGCGCCGGCCGAGTGCCTGCGGCGCGGTGTTGACGGCTGCCGACAGGCGACCCCCGCTCTTTCCGCGGCGTGCGCGTACGCCGTTCCTCGCCGCACGCGCACTTGTCATGGTCGCCCCCCACGCCGCCTGCGCCCGCAAGTGTTGGTTGAACTGAACCTGCGGGGAAGTTCGTACGGCTGCTCCTGCTGGACGGAGCAGAAGTGCGCGGCCAATCCCCACATCAGTCGGATCGCGGCACCGCACTGCCGAGCCATGGCCTCCCGAAGGAGTCACACTTGCGTCACGCCAGAAGACCGCGCCGCCCCTCTCCGGACTTCCGGCTTGTGGGCGTTGCCGCGGCGGCCAGTCTCATTGTCGGCTCCTTCGTAGCCGTCTCCCTGGTCCAGGACGAGCAGACGCCGCCTTCCAGACCTCTGGCATCGGCCCCCACCACCGAGCAGGGCGGGACCCCGCAGCATCTGAGAACCGGAGAGAGTACGCCCTCGACGGGAGAGGGCGTGTACCGCAGCACGCCTGGCGGCAACGAGACGCCCGCTGCCCCGAATTCGCTGCCCTCGATCGGCGCGACGCCGAGTGATGGCGCCGACTCGGCGAGCTCCGCGTCGCAAGGTTCCAGTCCTGCCGACGGCTCAGCCAGTATCGGCAAGGCCAATGGCACTTCGCCCGGCGCGGCGCCAAGCGCCGGCGTAGCAGCCAGTGGCGCGGCCGGTGAAGGAGCGACCGGCAGCAGCGGCGCATGTGCCGCCCCTGCCTGGGAGCGCTCCAAGGAATACAGGACCAAGGGGATCGTCATCTCCCACAACGGCCGCCAATGGAAGTCGCGGTGGTGGACCCGGGGCAACGAACCGGGGGGACGTACGGCATACGGGGCTTGGAGCGATCTCGGTTCATGCTGATACGGGACAACCCCCACGGCCTCTGACGGTATGCCCCAGTCCGATCCTCGGATTCGGGGCATACCGGTTTGTATTGCGTTCCTCATGGCCGTCTCCGCACGCTCCAGCCACATTTGGGTCGCACCGCTGTGCGCATCTTCGTAGGATCTGCGCGCGAGGCGGTGCCGCAATGGCTGAACGCTCGCCCAAGACCTTCGGAGAAACCTGTGCGCCGTCCTCTCGTGCTCACCGCCGCCGCCGCGCTGCTGTGTACCGGCTGCTCGACAGCCGACGCCGGAAGCGGCGACAAGCCGGCGTCCGCGTCACAGTCACCGGATTCCACATCGCCGTCCGGCCCCCGCTCCGACGTACGGGCGGCCGTCGCAGCTCTCCGCGAGGACAGCGCCGGCTTCCGTCAGGAGATCGAACTGGAGGGTGAGGGCCAGGAGTACGGCCTCACCGTCACGGGCGGATTCGACTTCGCCGCGGACAGGGGCCACCTGGCCGTCGACCTTCCCGGCGGTGCCATCGACCACAGCGACCAGGTCTTCGCGGACGGCAAGATCTACATCAGCGACGCCCAGGGGATCGGCGAGGACGCTTGGGGGGTCATGCCCCGGGACCAGGCGCAGGCCCACTACCTGCTGCGGGCCCCGCTCAACGACCCCGAGCACGTCCTGGAGCAGATCGCCGCAATGCACAAGATCTCCAGGGAGGGCGAGGAGAACGTCCAGGGCGTGCGCGCAGTGCGCTACCGCGGCATCCTCGACCACCGGACCGTCACCCTGCGCATGACCCCGGATGTTCGCACGAAGACGGATCAAGCCCGCGACGCCCTGGGCAGCGATCTCCCGGTCTTCGCGGACGCGTGGGTCGACGGCCGGGGGCGCCTGGTGCAGACCCGCATGAGCGTCAACATCTCCGGCGCGCGGGTGACGCAGACCATGGCCCTGTCGGACATCGGTGAGCCGGTCCGCGTGACGGTTCCGCGGGCCGCGGACACGATCCCCGTCACCGAGGTGGGCGGCATCCTGAACGGCTGAGCCGGACGGTCGGCTGACAGCCCGGCCGGCGCGCGGGCGGGGAAACACTCCTGCACCGACGCCCGGGCCGCCTGATCAGTCGAATTATGACCACGCACCATGAACAGACCGACTCACCAACCGCTTTGCGGTCTCGACCAAGGTCGTCACTACGCCGGAGTTGCACCGAGCCGTCAGACACGAGCGTGCGGAGCTTGACGCCGAGATGCCATCGATGACGGGGGCGCCGTCGCCTGAGCAGCAGCCGGCGGCATCGCCGTATGGTCTCGCTCCCCGCCCGGCGCAGGATCGGCCGCTCTGGGCAGCCGGATTTGAGAGAGGTATCAGCAGGGGGACGCGTTCTGCCATGCGCCGTACGCCGTGGGGCTTCCCGGTTCGTTGTTTCGGGTCCACCACTTGGCCTGCCACCTGCGACCGCTGTGGAGAACGACGTCCCCGTTCGTGTAGATGCCCCTACGATCCCAAGCCGGTGCCGTGCATGGGCCGCCGTTTGTGGCCCCGCTGCTCCCAGATGCGTCGCCGCCGGCGGTCGTTGCTCCGGCGTCGGCTTCGGCCGGCGCGGTGTCGTTCGGTGAGGTGTCCTCAGGTGCTGTGTCGTTCGTTGCGGGAGCGCCGGTTGAGGCGTCGCCGTTCAGGTCCAGCCCGGTGGTCTGCTCGATCCACGGCAGTGCGTTGGCCACGCTGGCGTAACTTGCGCGGCTGACCCCTCCGGTTGAAGTGACTCCGACCTGCTTACCGTCGACCATCAAGGGACCGCCCGAGTCTCCGGGCCGAGCCATGCCGGTGACCTGAGTGACACACACAGCCGGGGCGCGGTCACCGTCGGCGAGGTCCACGCAGGTTCCGCCCACCTTGGTGACCCTGACCTGAGCGGTCTTCAACTCGCGAGCGGACCCCTTCCCGGTGCCGCCCCAGCCGAAAATGTCACCGACGGCGTCGACGGCCGGGTCGGTATCGGCCAGAGTCACCGGGGCGGCTTCCGCTGGACTGCTCAGTTCCAGCAGCCGGATGTCGGCCTGGGGGTGAGCGTGCGAGGCCCTTACGCCGAGGACGGTGCCCTGCCCCCGCGTCAGGCTGCCGGTGCGGATGGTCATCTTCTTGACATCGCCGCCTCCCTTGCAGTGCGCGGCGGTGAGGACCCACTTGGTGTGAATGAGGGTGCCTCCGCAACCGCCATTGAAATGCACCATTCCGGCCGGTGCACTTTCAGTGGTGGCGTTTTCCCCTGCTTCGATCCCGTACACCGAACCTGTTACAGCTGCGAGCACGACGAAACCGGCTGTGATACCGGTGGCGATTCCAATACGACGACGCACGACATTCCTTCCTGTAGGCATTTGGCTGACCGCGAAAAGACGCCTGGGACGCCCCGGGAACGGCCGTGATCGCCTGAGCGGCTGTCGGCTCGGCCCACAGCCCGGCCTCGGGGGCCGCCGTCCTCGCGTATGCCAGTGATGTTCGTCAGTAGAAGGAGGGCGTTGCCGCGGTGACGTCCCGCCGGCGACGCGTCGAGTGCATCTGGGTACGCGCTACGTCCAGGTTCTTGTGGCTTGAATGACAAAACTACGGACCGTTATGGACCTGCTACGAGTTGCCCACGCGTGCGATTTCGGATCATGCGCGGACGGGTTAACATTACGAGATGGCGGGTCTGAGCTGGACTGTCTCCGGACTACGCCACTCAGGCGCCGCCAGCAGGCCACGCAAACGCTGTTTGCAGGTCCGTAGGACTATGGCCCCCGTGCATCCGGGGTGGACGCTTGACGGGCCTTCTCACATTCCTGGCCCCACCACGAAGAGGCTGAGCGTCATGAACGCCGTTGCTCATCCACAGCCTTCCGCCGAAGCCGACAGCGGGACGGAACAGGACCTCTGGGCCCTCTTCGGACACTCGACAGCCGTCTTCGCCACGCTGAGCGGTCCATCGCACACCTTGGAGGCGGCCAACGCCGCGTTCCTCGCCGCGATCGGCCCGGGAGCGCGCGCCAGGACCTCAGTGCCGATCGGTGATCTGATGCCCGGACTTGCGGAGCAGGGCATCCTCGCACTGCTGGACCGGGTCTACCGGACCGGAAAGCGGCACACCGGTACGGACGCCAGGGTCGTGCTCGGCAGTGGAACCAACGCGCGCGAGGCGTTCTTCGACTTCACCTACGAACCCCGCGTCGACGAGTCCGGCACCGTCACCGGTGTGTATGTGATCGGGTTCGAGACCACGCAGGTCAAGCATGCGCAGCGGCTGACGGCCGAGCATCGTGCGCTGCTGGAGCAGATTGCCCGGCAGGCCCCTCTGGAGCAGGTACTGGAAGGCATGGCGCGGGCCATCGAGGAGCTCTCGCCCGAGGAGGTCCTCGTCTCCGTACTGCTTGTCGACGACGAGGGTCGGCATCTGCGGCACGGCGCGGCGCCCAGCCTGCCCGATTTCTACAATCAGGCGATCGACGGCACCCCCATAGGGGACGGGGTCGGTTCCTGCGGTACTGCCGCGTTTCGACGGCAGATGGTCATCGTGGACGACATAGCCACCCACCCGTACTGGGACGGCTTCCAAGACCTCGCCGCGGCGGCAGGCGTGGCGTCCTGCTGGTCCACCCCGATCCTGGCCAGGGACGGGGCCCTCCTCGGCACCTTCGCGATGTACCATCCATCGCCCCGCGCCCCCCAGGACTTCGACCTCGTATTGGCTCGTCTGTTCGCCGACACAGCCGCCCTGGCCATCGAGCGTCACCAGGCGGAGCAGGCGCGACTGGCCGCCGAAACGCGGGAGAAGGCAGCCCGCGACGACTTGGCCTTTTTGCTGGAGGCCAGTACGTCACTGTCGGCCGGACTGGACTACATCCCGACGCTGCAACGGCTGGCCGCCTGCTGCGTCCGGGGTGTGGCGCCGCTGTGCGCGATAGATGTCGTCGAAGGGGGGCGCGTGCGCCGCATTGCCGCCGCCGCCACGACCCGCGATGCGGAGGAACAGCTCCTCGACTCGCGCTTTCCGGCGCAGAACGCAGGCGAGGACGTGATCGCCCGCGTCCTTGCCTCCGGAAAGAGTGAGATCGCCCGGGCTCCCCAGCGCCCCGGTCCCTGGCATGACGCGGGTGTGACGGGCTATCTGTGCATCCCGCTGCTGGACCGCGGGCGTCCCTTCGGCACACTGACCGCGCTGACCAGCGGTGCGGGCACCCTCGACGGTCACGCCATCGCCCTGGCAGAGGAGCTGGCTCGCCGTGCTGCGGCGGCTGCCCTCAACGCCCGCCAGTTCACCGAGCGCGTGGCCCTCGCCCGTGACCTGCAAGCCGGCCTTCTTGTGCCCACGATCCCGCCCCTGCCCGGTGCCACGGCAGCCGCCTTCTACCATCCCGCCGGCGAGGGACTCGACATCGGCGGCGACTTCTACGACGTGTTCCCGTTGCCGGACGGCACCTGGGCGTTCGTACTAGGCGATGTGTGCGGGCGTGGGGCCATCGCGGCCACGACCACCGGACTGGTCCGGCACACCGCCCGCGCCGTCGCTCCTCTTCTGCCCGGGCCCGTCAGCGTGGTCCAGGCCATCAACACGGCCTTGCTGGATCGCCCCGAAAGCCACGGAACCGGCTTTGTGAGTCTTGTGTACGGGCAGTTCGCCGACACTCGCGACGGCCTCGACATCGCCCTGGTCCGGGCCGGTCACACCCTTCCCGTCCTCATCGACACCCGACACGTGGCCCGTGCCGTCGAGACGGATGGCCTGCTCCTCGGGATCAGCGAGGACGCCGAGCTGACCGAGCGCCGCATGCGGCTGAAGCCGTTGGAGAGCCTGCTGCTCTACACCGACGGAATCACCGAAGCCCGCAACGCCGAAGGGGAGCAGTTCGGGGATGAGCGCCTGACTGACACATTGACCGGGAGGCTCAAGGGCTCGTACTCCGCCGAGGACGTCATCAGCACTCTGATCAACGAGGTACGTGCCTTCACCGGACTGGCCGGGGTGGATGACGACCAAGCCGCTCTCGTCCTCACCGCGACCGGGGCGGCGAGCCACCTTGCGGCTGCGGAAACGGACTGAGCGGGGTGGGCAGGACCCGCTCAATGCCCGTTTCCCACTCCCGTCCCGACAGACGCACCACGCCGTCCACCACCCCCTCGGCTCCGAGAGCCCGTCGGAGCGCCTGCGGCCACGCGGTGGAGCAGCATCCGCTGTTCGAGGCGTCCATGGCACCGGCCATGGGGGAGGCGGTCGTTGCCTCTGTGTCCTTGGGCATCGGGGACGGCGACGTCGTCTCTGTGTCTTCGGGTACGGGGGAGGGGGAGGGAGCTGTCCCCTCCGTGGCCTGAGGGGCCGGTGACGGAGCCGTCGACGCCGTTGCCTCGGTGTCCTCCGGGACCGGAGCCGGTGACGCCCTGGGAGGTCGTTCGTCGTCGGCGTAACGCTGATGTGACCGGCTCAAGGCGGCAGCTGCCCCGACCGTGACGAGAGCCAGTGCGGTGACCGTGGCGGCCGTCTTGACGGACGGGATCGCCGCCGTCCTGCGGGCGTGGCGAGCCGACCGCCGTAGGTCTTGACCAAAGCCATGGCGGGCCGCGGGTGCTGTGTGGGTCGGTCGAATCAGTGGTGGCGGGGCGACGAGTACCGTCCTGCCGATCTTGAGATAGGCGGCCGGTGCCCACGGCAGGACTGCTTCTGCCAGCAGAATGTCGGGTCGGCGGAAGAGGCGGGTGAGGTGCTCGTGGGCGGTCGCGCAGGCCGAACAGCGTGCCAGATGCTCATCCACACAGGCGATGCGATACGTCGCTGCGCCAGGGCGTGTGGTCACGTCCAGCAGTTTCGTCAGATTCCGGCATGACGCGTCCGTACGTGTGGTGTGCTGGAGGAGGTAGGCGCTGCGTAGGCGATGCAACAGCTCGTCCCGCCGTCCCGAGAGGCAACGGGGCGTCAGACCCAGCATTGCTGCGGTGTTCTGCGGGTCCGCCGCCTCGATGACGATGTACCACAGCAACGACCGGGTCCGCGGAGGCAGCGTGTACACGGCCCATCGGACAGGGTCGCTGTCCTCCTCCGACGAGGCCGCCCGTTCATGTCCCAGGGGCCCGTGATCGCGGCGGTCCTGCGCGGCCTGTTGGTCGATCCACTGGACGAATTCCCGTTTCAGAATGGCGCGGTGGCCCTTGACGGCCCAGCGCTGCGCGGCTTGCGTCACGGTGAGCAACAGTTGCAGTCGCAGGGCGTCCTCCGGCTCGAAGACGCGGATGCCGCGCTCGGAGCGTCGGAACGCGTCAGCCGCCAGGACCTGGGCATAGGAGTCTTCGACGCACAGTCCGGCGTACGCGGCCATCGCCGGCAGATGGCGCCGCCGCAGTTCCCGCAGGGGCTGCGACGCGTCGACCGCCGTGCCCGGAGCATATGGCTGGGGGAGCGCCCAGTCCGGGGCCGTGCTCCGTATGCGCCGGATGAGGTCCGCGTCCGACAAGGTGTGCCACTGCCGTGACCTGTGCTCGGGTCCGGGGCCCCACCCCTGCGGACCGGGCGCCGTGGCAACTCTGCCCGTCGTCGCGCAAGCGTTTCCACAAGCGACATGCTCTTTGCATGAGCAGTCTTTGCTGTCAGCGCAGCACAGCACTGTTCCTCCCCCTCTGTATTGGGACCTCGTTCGTGTCCTGTCCAGAAAAGGCAGCGCCTGGTGCCGGCGCGTTCCGCGGCATGAGTGATGTGGACACGCACCCGTCCCCTGCCGTGCACGTGCGGTGTGGTCCGCCATGCCCCGGCACCGTAACGCGGTGCCGAACAGCCGCTGCGCATGCTGTGACCAGGGAGAGAGGTGGAGGGGCCGGATTTGTCACGACGGTTCGTACTTCCGTGCGCCAGGCGGCCGGCTGGTCGATCACGCCTGCAGTTCTGGGGTTAAGTAAGGCCCTGCGTCGTCATGTGCGCCCTTGGTCGGTTCCGGCGGACCGGGCCTGCGTGAGCGTCGCACCCAGTGAAGGAGCAGGAGCGACTCGTAGGTCAATGCTTGCATAAGCAAATTGACTGTCGCTGCTTGATGGTGCAGTGCCTCAATGGTCGACAGGGGTCAATCGGATGTCACGTCATCGCCGCTCGAGCGGGTCTCGGGGCGGCCTCGGCTGGGTTGCCAGGCTGGCGTACAAGCGCTCCAGGGTCGTTCTCACGGCCACAGTGCTGTTGCTGGGTGCTGCCGGATTCATGGGGCACGGCGTCGCAGACCATCTGAGCCACGGTGGCGATGACGACCCCGGTTCCGAGTCCTCGTACGCGGCCCGCACCCTGGACCGGCAATTTCCCGGCGGGCGACCCGACCTGATCCTCATGGCCGCCACCACGAACGGCGTCGATCACACTGTCGCCGCGCAGCAGGGGCGCGCTCTGGCTGGTCGGCTCGCCAAGGAGCGCGGCGTCCTCGGCGTCACCTCCTACTGGAGCACACACTCGAAGGCGATGCGTTCGGGCGACGGGCGGTACGCCCTGGTCACGGCGCGCCTGAAAGGGGACGCGCGGGCCGTTCAGGAAACCGTCGCGCGCATCGCACCGCGATATCGCCGGTCTCAGGGCGTCCTGCACGTCACCATCGGTGGCGCAGCGGCGGTCCGTCACGAGACGCAGACGATGGTGACCGAGGACCTGACCCGGGCGGAGGCGATATCGGTCCCCGTCACGCTGGCCATCCTGGTGCTCGTCTTCGGCAGCGTGCCCGCGGCCTTCCTGCCGGTGTGTGTAGGGATGGTCGCCATCGTGGGGTCCCAAGCGGTGCTGCGCGGGCTGACCGCCGTCACCGACATTTCGCTCTTCGCCCTCAATCTGACGACAGCACTGGGGTTCGGGCTGGCGGTCGACTACGCCCTTTTGATGGTCCGTCGCTACCGGGAGGAGCTCACCACAGGAGCGGAGCGGCACACGGCCACCGTGATCACCTCGAACACCGCAGGCCGCACGGTGCTGTTCTCCGCCGTGACGGTAGCGCTGTGTCTCGCGGCTCTGCTGGTGTTCCCGCACCGATTTCTGCGGTCGATGGCTTATGCCGGCATCAGTGTCGTCCTGCTGTCCGCGAGCGCGTCGCTCGTCGTCCTTCCCGCTCTGCTGCGTCTGCTGGGTCCGCACATCGACTCCTGGGACATGCGTTCGCGCTTGCCTCCCCGGCGTCGTGCCAGGCGTCACGCCACTGCCCGACGCGACGCAGGGTGGGTCCGGCTCACCAGGCTGGTGATGCGCCGGGCACCCTTCTTCGCCGCCGGGACGACGGGCCTCCTGCTTCTGCTCGGCCTGCCCTTCCTCGGCGTCCACTTCGGGCATCCGGGCGAACGGCAGCTGCCCGTCGACGCAGAGGCCCGCGTGGTCCAGCAGCACCTTCGTGAGCGCTTCGGCTCGGGCGGGGCGGGGGAGGCACAGATACTGGCGCGCGACGCCGGACCCGCCGATCTGGCTGCGTACAGCGGGCGGTTGTCCGCGCTGCCGGGGGTCCGACGGGTCGACGGACCGAGCGGTACGTATGCGGCCGGAGAGTGGAAGAAGCCGGGGGCGCCGACCCGATCCAGCGCCGGCGACTCCTGGCTCACCGTGGTGACCCACGCCGATGACACGCCCGAGGCGGCCGAGAGTCTCGTTCTGGCGGTGCGGAACACCGAGGCCCCCTTCCACACGTACGTCACGGGGCCGGCCGCCCAGGCGCTGGACAGCCGCCACGCCATCGAGTCCCGTCTCCCCCTGGCGGGCGCCCTGGTCGCCACTACGACCGTGTTGCTGCTCCTCCTGCTGACCGGCAGCTTTCTGGTGCCGCTGCAAGCCCTGGTCCTCAACGCGCTGAGTCTGACCGCGATGTTCGGAACCGTCGTGTGGGTGTTCCAGGAAGGGCACCTGTCGGGTCTCCTGGGCTTCACGCCGACCGGGGTGATCGAGGCGACATTGCCGGTCCTCATGTCCTTCCTGGCCCTGGGACTGTCGATGGACTACGGAGTGTTTCTGCTCTCCCGGGTACGGGAGGAAGTGTTACGAGCCGGAGACCACCGGACGGGCGTGGTCGAGGGGATGCGAAGAACCGGGGGGATCATCACCGCTGCGGTACTGATCCTGACCGTGGTGCTGATGTCCGTCGGTGCCTCGCGGACGGTCGGAGCCAAGATGCTGGGCGTGGGCCTCGCCGTGGCCGTCCTGATGGACGCATTCGTGGTCCGTGCCCTGTTGGTACCGGCGGTCCTGGCTCTCACGGGGCGGGCGACATGGCATGGACCCGCGTGGCTGCGCTCGCGTCGCGAGGCGAGCGGTGAAGGTAAATAGAAGGCAAAAGCGCGGGCTTTGGGGATCATCCATCCCCTCCTCACGCGCATGGAGGCCAGTGACCTGGATGCCGATGGCAATCGCAGTGCGGACGGTGCGTCGCCCTCAGCGGCGGTGCCGGGGCATGAGGAGCGCCGTCGTCGGCGAACACCGGCCCGGAAGAACTCGACCCACATCCCACATCACATGCCTGACCAGAGATGGAAGGACCATCAGCCCATGCAAGCCAGAAGGGGCGACAGCGCTCCGGCGATCGAGCCCCCGAGGCATGTCCTTCCCGATGAATTGGTCCTGTCGATGGAGAAGGAACTTCCTTCCCTCGCCGGGGAAACCGTCCGCATCGTGAGGGCGCAGATACCGGCGCTCGCCCACTCCCTGGAGGAGCCTTGCAGAGCGCGAATACAAGCGGGCGTGGAGCGGGCTCTTCGTGAGTTCGTGAACCGGCTGTCGGGGCGATCGGCGCGCCTGGGGGAGGAGACCGCGCACGACTGTCGAGAGCTCGGAAAGAACGAGATGCGAAGGGGACGCAACCTGGAAGCACTCCAGGCCGCGTTCCGACTGGCTGCACGGCTTGCCTGGCGTCGGTGCGTGGACATCGGCAGTCGGAAAGGCATCGAGCCTCATCTGCTGTATTCGGTGGCGGAGAGCTTGTTCGCCTACATCGATGAGCTTGTCGCGCACTGTGCGGAAGGCTTCTCCAAGGCTCAGTTGCACGCGGCCGGGGAAATCCGGCTCAGGCGCCAGCGCCTGCTGCAAGTACTCACTTCCGATCCGCCCGCGCCCGCGCAGACGGTGACGGAACTGGCGCTTGCCGCCGCGTGGAGGCTTCCGCAGTCCGTTCAGGTGGTGGCGCTCTCGTCCATCAAGCAGGGCCGTCGAAGGGCTGTTCCTCCGGCGTCGATTCTCGAAGGCATCGACGTCTTGGCGGACTTCAGTGGGCCCGATCCGCTCTTGCTGATCCCCGAGCCGAGCCCCGAACACCGGCCGGTCCTGGAGAGGTTCCTGGACGGGCGGACGGCCGTCGTGGGTCCGCCGGTGGCGCTGGAACACGCGGCGGTGTCACTCCGGTGGGCGCGCAGACTGCTGGCGCTCGACGCACGCGGCCTGGGCGGACCCAATCACTCCATCTTGTACTGCGCCGACAATCTCCTGGCGCTGCTGCTGCTCCAGGACCAAGTCCTCATACACACACTCACGGCGCGCAGACTCGCCCCGCTCGCGCACCTGACCGCCAAGCAGCACGAGCGCATGACTCGCACTCTGCTGGCCTGGCTCCAGTGCTCGGGCAACACCATCGAGGCCGCGCGGAGGATAGGTGTTCATCCGCAGACCGTGCGCTACCGGCTGCGCCAGATCGAGGAACTGTTCGGTCCCGCGCTGCGTGATCCTGACGTCCGTTTCGAGCTGGAGGTGGCGCTCCGGGCCCAGGAGATGCTCTCCGCGATGGAAGCCCGCCGCAGACGCAGCGCGTCCCGGGCCGACCATCCGCGGCCCGGGAACCGGTACAAGGGTCGCGATCCGTCCCGTCGGTAGCGTCAGCCGGGCTCGGGGCCTGTGGCTGCGGGACGGGTCGGATCGGTGCTCCAGTCGCTCCAGGACCCCACATACAGCCCCGACGGGATCCCCGCTCGTTCCAGGGCGAGGACCTGCTGGGAGCCCCGGACGCCGGACCCGCAGTACGTGGCCACCTCGGGCGCCGTATCGGCACCGAGTGAGGCGAAGCGCTCCCGCAGTGCCGAGGGCGGCAGGAAGAGACCCCGCTCGTCGACGTTGTACGCGGCCGGTGCGCTCACGGCACCCGGGATGTGCCCGGCCACCGGATCGTAGGGTTCGAATTCGCCTCGGTATCGTTCCCCTACGCGTGCATCCAGGAGCAGACCGCTCCGAGCCACCACTGCCGCCTGCTCCGCGTCAAGCACGTCCATTCCGCCGGGACGGACGACGAAGTCGCCCCGCCTCCCGGGAGGATCGGGATCGGCCACGACGTGATGTCCGGCCGCGCTGTAGTCGCGCATACCGCCATCGAGCACCCGTACGTTCTCGTGCCCGGCCCAGCGCAGCGTCCACCAGGCGCGGGCCGCGGCGACCGCTGCGGAGTAACCGGGGTCGTACACGACGACAGGGCGATCCATGGAGACCCCGATCTCGCGCATCGCGGCTTCGAAGTCGTCGGGCGCGGGAAGCGGGTTCCGGCCGCCCGGCCCGGCCGGTCCTGCGAATACCTTGGCGAGGTCGACCACGTGGGCGCCAGGGATGTGCCCGCGTGGACCTACGCGAGGGTCCTCACGGTCCCAGCGCACTTCCACGACGGTCGGCGGGGCCGGCCCCCGAAGCTCCTCCGCCAGCAGCATCGAGTCGATGACAGGATCCATGAATTCCACGCTAGTTTCCGATTCGTATTGTCGCAAGCCGAGGTTCTGTGAGCCTGAGTTATTGCGGCTTTGAGAAGTGGTATGCACGTCCAATTTTAATTCTCCAGTCATTCATGGACGGAGCCGCCGGAGGGGTGTTCCCTTCGAAGCGCATCACGGACAGCGTCCCGTGATTTCACGCCCAGTTTCGTCAGTGTCCGAGCCACATGGTGTTCGACTGTGCGCGGGGAAAGGAAAAGAGCCCGGGCGATGTCCTTGTTGCTGGCGCCCCTTGCCAGGAACTGAGCCACTTCCCGCTCGCGAGGCGAGAGGTCATCTCCGTAGCCAGGGCGTCCACGTGTCGACGGCTGGGTCAGGCCCAGGGTCCGCAGCCGGTCCTGGCAGCGGGCGGCATCGTAGGTGGCACCGAGCCGCGTGTAGATCTCGGCCGCCGCGGTGAGGCCGGCAGCCGCTTGGTCGGGCTCCGAGCCGATCAGGACGGCCGCGGAGGATTCCGCGGCCCCTGCCTCCTCATAGGGCCGTCCGATCGACTGATAGATCAGACGAGCCTGGTCGAAGTGCCCTGCGGCTGAGGCCGGTTCGGCGTCCCGTCGGAGACTGCCACGGCACAGGTGCAGTTCGGCCGTGGCCGCCGGTGCGTCCCGCCCCACCAGGCCCCGCTCCATCTCGTCGGTCAGCTCCGAGGCACGCCTGTGGCGGCCGGACGCGACAGCGGCCTCCACCGCCACGGGCAGGAGATTGACGGCCCAGACCCACGCCTGCCGGCGCCGCACGACATCCAGCGCCGGCTCGGCCACGGACCACGCGGCCTCGGCATCCCCATCGGCGAGCCTGACCCGGGCCATCCCCACGACGGTGATGCACATCAGGACGCCGCCGCGCTTGCTCCAGGCCTCGGCGACGGTGGCGAATTCCTCCGCGGCCTTGGTGATCTGTCCGCGCGCCGCTGCCAGTCTGCCGCACACCAGTGCCTTTTGCGTATCCAGGAATGGCATGTCCGGGAATTCGGCTCGCAGCTCCGAGTACTTCCCTTCGAGCCCCGCCCAGTCTCCGGCCAAATAGGAGCACACCAAAAGGGTGCTGCGGGCATAGCAGTCGAGAAGCAGGCTGTCGACATGCCGGGCGAGCCTGTTGCACTCTCCCAGCAGCGCTGCCGCCCGTGCGTCGTGACCCACGAGCAGCGCCCCTTCGGCCGCGTTGTAGAGCGCCCGGGCCGTCTGCCGGATGATCTCGGGGTCGTCGGCTTCCCTGGGTAGCTCGTCCAGGTGCCGCCACACCTGCGGGTCGCCCATGTACGCGTCCAGCGAGAGGCGACTCGCCTGCACCGCGGCGCGGGCGCCGGCGTCCCCGCTGAAGGCGATGGTCCGCTCGGCCCTCTCCAGCCAGGCCAAGGACTCGGCGACCGGCTCGTCCCCCTCGCGCAAGGCCATGGCCGCCATGGCGCGGGCGGCCAGCTCCGGCCGCTGCTCCTCCAACTCCGCAATGGCCTGATCCACCTCGTGGAGCCCCTCGACGTGACCGGCCTGGTTGAACATGAGCAGCCCGAGGTTCAGCCGGATCTCACCGCGTGTGGTGGGATGCAGCTGCGGGTCGGCGACGATACGCCGCAACGCAGCCACACTGGCCGCGTAGTCGACTCGGTGCACCGCGATGCGGCTGAGCTTCAAGGCCGCACGCGAGCGAAGTTGGGAGTCCAGGCTCAACTCGGCGAGCATGTCGTGCAGGATGCCCGCGGCCGTGCCCTCGTCGCCGAGCGCGATGGCCTGGTCCGCCGCCGCGTCCGCCTGTTGGATCCAGGCCTGCCGGTCGCCCAGCGCCCGTGTGTGGTGCGCGATTTCCACCAGCGGTGGAATGTCCTGCGTCCAGAGGGCTTTGATGGCCCTGCGATGCAGTTGCAGTCGTTGTGGTCCCACCACTCCCCGGTACACCGCCTGCTGGGCCAGGGCATGCCGGAAGCCGTAGAGAGCGGGTGCGGACTCCAGAAGCACCGCGGAACGCAGGGCTTCCAGCAATCCCTGCGTCGCCTTTTCCGGGTCGCAGTCGGCGACCTGCCCGAGCAGCGCCTCCGTGGCCGGCACCGCCAGCACGGCCGCGGCCTGGACCACGGCTATACCTGCCTCCGATAGCCCCGCGATGCGCTCCGACACGGCCTCCCGCAGTCCGCGAGGCACATCCGAACTCTCCAGCCCGGCCACATCGTCATGGCCGCCTTGTTCGCCGCTGGTCAGCACACTGGAAGATCGCCCCCGTTCGAGGAGGGTGATGAGATCCTCCTCGGCGACGATCGGCAGCCCGGCGCTGCGCTCGAAGAGCACGCGCACCAGACGAGGCGTGGCCCGCGGGCCCAGTGCCGCAGTGGCCATCTGCCGCATATCACTTTCGGTGAGCGGCTTCAGATGAAGCTCCGCCCCACTGACCCCGGGGGGTCGCCGGTACGCCGACCCCAGAACGGGTACGCCCCGCCGACGGTTCTCCCGCCGATAGGCGAGCACGAGGGCCAGCCCCTTCGGCGGGTCCCGGGCGAGAAGCAGAAGGAGGTCGCGAGTGGCCTCGTCCGCCCACTGCAGGTCCTCCACCACCAGCACCACAGGACCAACGGCCTCCAGGAGCGCGCGTACCGCCTGCATACGGCAGACCCGCTCCGTACGGGCATCCCCCGCAGCGGAACTCGGCGGGGGCAGGTGTCCGGCCAACTCGGGCAGAAGCGGCAGCAGCTCCCCGGTGATGGGGGTGAGGGTCTGCGGTGGCGGCAGCCACCCCCGGGCTTGCCGGAGCGCGTCCAGCACCGGACCGAAGGGGAACGGGGCGCGCAACGGGTGGCACGCTGTCATCAGGACTCGTTCGTCTTGCGCCTGCTCGGCCGCCGTCATCTCCCGCAGCAGACGGGACTTGCCGATCCCTGCTTCGCCGTCCACCATGATCACCGCGGGTCGGCGGCGCAGGGCGCCGGTGAGGACGTTGAGCTCCGGGTCCCGCCCGACGAAGAGAAATCCGCTGCCGGGAACAGCGGCTTCATGATCGAGTTCGCAGACCATGACACCTGCCGTTCTGCTGCTCCGTGGATGGTGAGCAACGAATGATCGTGCCTTTTCCCGGAGCTGGACTTTCAACGCTACCTCTGCCCCCGAGTGCGGGCAATGCGGGTTGTCAGGGCCTGGACTAATATTGACATTCGGCCCGCAGCCGACGTGAGGCCCGGTTATGTCACTGGATGAGCGCGGCACTTTCCCTTCCACCACCGAATTTCCATTGGTAGGACGTCAGCCCGAACTGGAGACGCTAATCAGCGTGGTGCGGCGTCGCCCGTCCGTGGTCTTCGTGGAGGGTGAAGCCGGAATCGGAAAATCGCGCCTGGTTGTCGAGGCCATGGCACAGGCGGCAGAAGAGGGGATGAAGGTCCTGTGGGGGGCATGTCATCCGTTGCGGGAGCCCATGCCGTACGGGCCGGTACTCGACGCGCTGCGCGGCATCCGAGCAGGCCCGCTCGTCGATGTGGAGCCGTCGGCCGGTGTTCTCAGGGAATGGCTGCCGGAACTCGACGACATCCTGCCGCCCGCGCCCTCGGAGGCGAGTGAGGGAAGGCCCGAGGGCTACCGCATGGTGCAGGGAGTGCGCGCCGTACTGCTGGCCGCGGCCCCCGATGTGCTCGTGATCGAGGACGTGCAGTGGGCCGATGAGGTCACCCGTGAGCTCCTGCTGATGCTCGCCAGGGATCTTCCCGAGTCGACGGCCCTGATCGTCACGTACGACAGGGAGGAACTGCGAGACGACACGCCGGTCCTCGGAGCGCCGTACCAGCGGCCACCGGGTGTATCGGGCGCCGAGATCTGTCTTCGGCCACTGACCGAGGCGGATGTCTGCGGCCTCGCCGATGCCGTTCTGGGAAGCGGGGCCTGCCGGCGGCTCGGACGGCTGTTGCACGAGCGCAGCAGCGGGCTGCCGCTCGTCGTCGAGGAGGACCTGATCACCCTCGGGCAGCGGGAGCAGCGCGCACCGCTTCTGACGACCGGTTCCGAGAGCGACTGGTCCGTGGTGCTGGACGAGGCGGAGTTCCCGCGTGGTCTGCGGGACGCGGTGCTGGAGCGGGTGGAAAGCCTGGGGGCGCCCGGTGCGGCGCTGGTGGAGGCGGCCTCGGTGCTGACGGTCCCCTCCTCCGCCTCGTTGCTGGGGGACGTGGCCGGTCTTGACCCCGAAGAGGCCGAGGCGGGATTGGTGGACGCGCTGCGGGCGAGTGTGCTGCGCGAGAGCCAGCCGGACCGCTATGGATTCCGCCACTCACTCGCCCGGCAGGTGGTCTACGGCCATCTGCTGGGGCCGCAGCGCCAGCACTTGCACCGACGGGCCATGCAGACGCTGTGGGCACAGCCGGTTCCGCCACTGGTACAGATCGCTTACCACACCAAGGCCACGGGCGACCGCAAGGCGTGGCTGCACCAGGCGCAGGCCGCCGCTGACCAGGCCATCGGGCTGGGGGACGACGGGACCGGCGCCGGCATCCTCCACGAGATCCTCGCCGAACCCCGGTTGGAAGCCCGTCTGCGGTCGCGCGCCGCGCTGAGCCTCAGCCGGATCGCTTACAACCGCATCGGTTTCAGCTCCACGGTGGCGGCGCTGCGCCGGATTCTCGCCGATCCGCAGCTGCCCCCGGTCACCCGTGGCGAGATCCGCCTGAACCTCGGCCTCATACTGCGCAACCAGGGTCTCGACATGAGAGGACACCGGGAGATCGAGAAGGCGATCCCCGCGCTGGAGGAGTCATGTCCGGAACTCGCCGCTCGCGGTATGGCCGCGCTGGCCATGGTGGAGGACGATCGTCCCCTGACGGAGGCTCTGCGATGGATGGATCGTGCTGAGCGGACCATAGCCCGGAGCAAGGATGAAGCCGCCCGCGCCGCGGTCCGGGCCAACCGGCTCACCGTCATGGCCGACATCGGCGACGGCGGGGTGTGGGAGCTGCTCGACGCGCTGCCCCGAACCGCCGAGAACCCCGAGATCCTCCGCCAGACCAGTCGTGCCTTGTTCAACTGTGGCATGTACGGGCTGCGGCTGGGACACGACGAACGGGCCGTCGCGCTCCTGAAGGAAAGCGCGAAGATGGCCAATCTCGCGGGGAGCCCGTTCCTGGACTGTCTCACGCAGCTCTATCTACTGGTCGCAGAGTGGCTCGCCGGCCGATGGGAAGGCATCGAAGAGCGCTTCGGCTCATTGACCGCGGACTTCCCTGACATGCCCCAGACCCACACCCTGGAGGCTTATGTCAGCGGAAGCATCATGGCCGCGCGCGGCAGGCTCGCGCAGGCATGGGAACAGTTCGCCTCCGTCAACTCTGCCTTCAACAAGGGCAATGAGGTGCTGTGGCTGTACCTGGGAGCAGCAGGCGGCGCTCGGGTCCGTATGGCTCAGGGCGATCCGCGAGCCGCATGGGCCACGGTTGTCCCCGCCCTCGATGTTCTGCGCCGGGGAGGCCGCTGGACGTGGGGGACGGGTCTGGTACCGGTGGCCGTCGAGGCGGCGCTGGCCACCGGCCTACGAGCCGAGGCCGAAGTGCTCACCGCGGAGGTCGAGCGGGGCATCGCCGGCCGCGACACCCCCGCCGCCTCCGCCGAGTTGCAGATCTGCCGTGGCCTGCTCGCATTCGACGTCGAACCCTCCAGGGCGCGGGAGCAGTACGGCCTTGCCCGCGCCGCCTGGGAACGTATCGGCCGCCCCTATCTGATGACCAGGGCTGCGGAACGAGCAGCCGGCGCCCTGATACCCAGCGATCCCCAGGCAGCCGGCCGGGAACTGACGAGCGCAGCTGACGACTACGCCCGACTCGGCGCCACCTCGGACGCCGCCCGCTGTCAGCAGGCGCTGCGATCGCTCGGGCTGGCACAGCCTTCCCCGCAGGGACGCCGGGGATACGGAGGAAGACTTTCCCCCCGGGAGCGCGAGGTCGCCCATCTCCTGGCCGGCGGTGCCACCAACCGAGACATCGCGCAGGCGCTGTTCCTGTCCCCCCGCACGGTCGAACACCATGTGGCCAGCGTTCTCAAGAAATTGGGAACCACTGATCGAAAGGCCGTTCAGTCGGCTCTGGCCGGCTACGAGGCGTGACGCGAGACGTCAGCCGCGGGCTTCCTGGTGCGCCGTTCGGGGAGCGCGAGCGTCTTAACCTGGCAGCCGCGCGTGCTCAGCCGGGCGGACAGATCCTGCGCCTCGGCCGGGCAGGTGGACAACGCTTCCAGGTTGGGGATGAAGATCACCTGATACAGGCCGCTCTGGACGTGCCGGACGAGACGGGTGAGCTCTGGCCGGGATGCCCCTGAAGCACATCCGTTGTCCACGTAGAAGACCAGTTCGGGCAGACTCAGTCGGTGAGCCCAACGGCGTATCCGCTGGCGGTCGATGATCGGTCGCAGGTCGTCGCGGGGGTAGTAGCGCAGGTATACGGCGGTGATCCTGGAACGCCGTGCTGTGGTGGTCTTCATCACCGGTTCTCCTAGCTGGTCGGATGGCTGGTCTACTGGTTCGGTCGTAGGTGAGAGCGGCCCATGCCTGCCTCGACCGGGACCCGTCAGTCACCGGCTGGATCCCTGCCGGTCAGGGAGATTTCGGCCACGCTCGACCATGGCCCGCGGACGCCCGCTTCGGTGAGGGCGACCAACCGCACGTAGCGGCCGGTTTTGGCGGCGAAGGAAACGGACTGCTCAGCCGATGTGTCGGAGAACGCGCCGTTGGTCACGGCCTCGCCCCACTTCTCGTGCGAAGTAGAGACGTAGATCTTGTAGTCCCCGATCGTGCCGTTCGGGTTCCCGTCCTGGCGCGGCAGGTAGGTGAGGCCTTCCAGCTCGTACGTGGCGCCCAGGTCGATCTGAATCTCGTGCGGCAACTCGTCGTTGGAGTAATACCAGGCGGTGTGCCAAATGGTGTTCGGGTCACTGTCGAAGGCGTTGCTCGCCGCGCCCGCTTCGCCGTAGAACTCCTCGCTGTCCGCGTACAGCAGCGACCAGCTCGTCTTGGGGATGGTGAACAAGGGCCCCGGAGCCTGGGGCGGCGAGGTCACCGGTGACGGGGTATCCGAAGGCGAGGACGAGGAGGAGCGGGAGGGGGACGAGGAGCGTCTGGTTGCGGGAGTCTCGGTGCCAGGCGGCTGAGGATCCAGGGGCCGACGTGTCGTCGCCTCGGTGATCGGGTTCCGTGACGCCGCGGGCACGGGGGGATTTCGCTCGTCGGAGCCCGTTGTGGCCGCGGCGGCGGCGGTGGCGGTGCGCCCTGCGTCCGGCGACACGATGGCACCGGAGGGGCGGTCGGACGCGAGCAAGGATCCCGAGGTGATGATCGCGGCGGTGACGAGCCCGGCGATTCCTGCGGCTGCCGCGCGGGATGCGGCGGTCGGGGGGCGCTTCGGGTGAGAGTGAGAGGCTGCTGCAGGAGCAGCCTCGTCACGGGCGTCGTCGCCGGGAGCACCGGTCTCGTCCGGTGGCGTGCTGGAAGTGTTGTCCTGGTCGACACGGCCGCCTTCCAGCCGGTCGCGCAGCTCGGTGTTCGACGCGGCGGGAGCCGCTGTCCCGGGCGCTCGCGCCCCCTGCTCGGGCGTGGGCGTGTAGCCAGGGCCCCAGAGCGCGAGCCCGGCAGGCAGTGCCGAACCCAGCCGATCATTGATATCGGTCAGCTCGGCCAGCGCACTCGCGCAGGACGGGCACTCGGCGACATGCCTTTCGAACGCCCTGCTGCGGCGAACTCCGCTGCGCCGCACCGCGGCTGCGAGGAGTCCGGAGAAGGGCCGGCAGACCTCGTTGTCCATGCGAGCCAGATGCGCTTGCAGATAGGCCTCGCGCAGCCCCTCGCGCGCTCGTTGGGCCAACGAGGAGACCCCGGAGGGGGTGATCCCGAGCAGAGTCCCGACGGCCTCGGCCGACTCACGTTCGACTTCCGTGTGCCACAGCACGAGTTGCCAGCGCTCCGGCAGGCCGTGGAAGGCGCGGAGAACCAGCGAGCGGTCCTCGGATTCGAGCAGGACCTGCTCGACATTGCTGCCGGGCGCCGGGAGGCGTTCCGCCCAGGCGTGGAAGTCCTGCGACAGTTCGACGCGGCGGCTGGTGGACATCCACTGAGCGGCGGTGTGCCGCACGACGCTCAACAGATAGGGCCGCCACGTGGCGTTGGGTCCGGCGCCGGCCTGTACGGCACGCAGCGTCTGGGTGAATGCCTCGGCTGTCAGGTCTTCGGCAGTATGGGGATCGCGACAGCAGGCGCGAGCATAGGCCAGAACCGCTCCCCGATGGCGACGGTACATCTCGGCGAACGCCTCGCCGGCGGCCCGCTCGACGGCAGTGGTCCGCGGGCGGAGCAGGCGCATGGTCTGACGGCCGGCGGGTGGCTGAGCGGACGCTTGCTGGTCGACGAGGGGGAGTTCGGAGGGGACGCCGGCCTTGATGGCACGACCGAGCTCGGCATCCGACGCGGACTCCCAGTGCGGCACCGGGGAGCCTTGCTTAGCAACCATGAAGAGCCCTCGCGTTGTTCGCAGAGACAGGTTGGATGTGCGTCGGGTCGGCCCCTGACGGCGTCATGGGCCGGGTGGCAGATGCAGGGTTCGCACCCGTCGACGCATGGCCACCGGGTCGGGCCGCGGCTCCCTGCGCAGGCCGAGCTCCTCGCATGCCACGACGTGCCGGGACGTCGTGTGGGTCAGGGTGCCGCGTTTGTCGATGACACTGAGGACGTCGCACCGGTGGGACGTCTCGGCGGACGACACCCGCCCCACCATCCCCGTGTCCAGGGTGACGATGTGCCCCACCCAGGTTTGCCATGCGGGATCGCTCTGATGTCTCATCGGCCACGCTCCAGTTCTGTGTGGAAGCCGCTGGGGGAGGTGTTGTCGAGCGGCATGACTTCTCCTGGGCCATCAAGAAACCTGCTGTGCACGGCACTGACGGCGCTTCACTTACAGACAAACTCCAGCGGTGGGGCGTAACAATGCGGGGTGGCCGACAGATAAGTGCCGTACGGCGGTGCCCGCATTGCGTACCGGTAGGGGTGGATGGGGGACACAGCGCCTGGTGGGTGTCTCATCGGTTGGTGCTGGCGGCGACGAAGGCCTCGAAGAGGCGGCTGTCGTCCGGGTCGGCCTCCGGCTGCCACTGCACGCCGAGGACGCACCGGCGGGTGGGTAGCTCGATCGCCTCGACCATCTCGTCCTGACTCCAGGCCGTGGGCAGAAGCCCGGATCCGAGCTGGGCCACTCCTTGGTGGTGGCAGCAGCGCACGGGCGTCACATTGCTGAGGATCATGCTCAGCAGACTCCGGGTCCTGCATCGGACGATATGCGGGACGAAGGTCGCTTGCTGCGGTTGATGTCGTCCTCTGGACCGGTCGGGCAGATGCTGGAGCAGCGTCCCCCCGAAGGCAATGTTGATCATGTGCATGCCGCGGGACACCCCCAGGACCGGCAGGTCGCGCATCAAGGCCTCGCGGAGAAGGGCGAACTCCCAGGCGTCCTGAGCGCGATCCGGGCGCCCGGTCATGGGGTGGGCCTCGGCGCCGTAGCGCATCGGGTCGACGTCGGGCCCCGCGGGGATCAGCAGACCGTCGACGGAGTCCAGTGTGAACCAGGCGCTGTGCCCCCAGGGCGGCAGCAGGGCTGCTGCGGCCCCGGCACGCGAGAGGCCGTCTATGTACGGCCGTAGGGCCACGGCGGCCGGGGGCCTCGCGCCATGGCCTGTCGCCTCGTCCGGATAGCAGCTGATCCCGATCACCGGGCGGGTGCGTCCCGCTCCGACAGGCCAGGCGGCGTAGCCGGTATCGACCTGCGGCCACGGTGAGCCCGTGCCGGCGGCCGGTGAGGGTGGGTACGGGTTCGGCATTCCCGCTGTCCAGCTCATTTTCCCTCCTCAGCGTGGCCGCGCACGGGTTCCATGAGGTGTGGTCGTCGGTTTTCACCGGCATGCCCTTTCCGCTGGGCCTGTCACCCGTCCGCTGGCGCGTTCGGTTCCTACGGGTCCTGGCTGCCCCGTGGTCGGGGGATTCCGTACGGAACGGCGATGCGTTCGAGCACCAGCGTCATCTCGTAGCCGATGCGGTGGACGTCCGCCCGGGTATCGCTGACCACCGCCAGCGAGCGGCCGAAGGGGGCTGCGGCGATGGCGAAGAAGGCGTGGCTCGTCTCGACCATGATGTGCAGGACGGCGCCGGCCCGGGACACGCGTCCCAGCTCTCCGGCGACGGCGCGCAGGCCGTGCGCGGCGCAGGCCAGAGACTCGACCTCGCCGCCGGACAGGCCGCTCGAGGCCGCGATCGGTCTGGCGTCGCGCGAGATCAGGATTGCGTGGCGGATCCCCTCGACGCGGCCGGCCAGTTCGGTCATGCACCTGTCGAGAAGTCGCTCGTCGTGTGGTTCGCGTGCGTTCAACGACGATTCCTTTCCGGGGGCGTGCGCCAAGTACCGTCGCGTGCAGTCGGCTCGTGTTCGACCGGCTCGCCAGGTGCCGAACGACGTCAGACGAGTTGTGTCGCCGCGATCATGAGGCGGCGGCAGCACATGAGCAGTCGGGTTACTCGCCGGTACAGATACCTTCGGTAACCGATGCGGACGTTTCGGTCGGCCGGACCGGCTGCTCGCCGATCACGGAGCCGGCGTGTGTCCGGGTCGGCCTTCGCACGCCGCTCGGCGGTCCCGTGCGGGTGGCACGCGCGGGCTCGCTGTGGACCGTTGCCGGTCCTGTTCCCCGACCACGGACCGCGCGGAGGCGTGCTGGAGTCGTTGTGCGTGCAGCGGGCCACAGGCTGGGCCGGAGCCGGGAGCCCGAGGAGCGGGCCTCGCTTTCCTGCCTGTGTGCGGACGCGGCCCGCGGTGCATTGGGAGCAGACCAGCTGAAGGGAATTTCCTGCACTGAACGAGGGGCGGAGTCGGTGAGGCATGTCGGGTCCTCTCCAGACGAGATTGCTTACACGTCCACGGAAGATCGTGTGAGTGTCCCGATCAATGCGTGGTGACCCCTAATTCCGCCCCTCGAGTCGTAGGGGGACGCTGACGGGTCCTACGAAAACACCTGGCGAGCGGCCGAACGCCCGCCCCCGCATCGACTGGCCGACCGACTCGGAACATAACACTCAGGTAACGGGACGGGATGTTTCCGTGGCCACCCGCTCTTGAGGACTGTCTCCGCGGGCCGCCGACCAGGTGTTGCCACGGGGATGGGGGGTTTCGCTCTTGGGCTTCGACGAGATCCAGGTGCCCGGCACTAAGCCACTGGCCACATCCGGCACCGGTCGCATCGTCGCCGGCCGCATGCGCCAGACGGAGGGGAGACGCTGTGCCATTCAGCGAGCCGGAGGATCTCGCGTCCCGCTCCGACGCGGAACTGACTGCCGAGGTGAGGAATTCGGCGGCGGACGCCGAGCTCTCCGAACTGTACAGACGCCACCACGCGGCCGTGTGGTCCTACGCCCGCACATGCTGCCGGGAGTGGCACATCGCCGAGGAGCTCACGGCTGAGGCCTTCGCACGGACCATTAAGGCAGTCCGCAAAGGCCATGGCCCGGAACAGGCTTGGCGCCCCTACCTTCTGACCGTCGTCCGGCGCATCGCCGCCGACTGGGGTGCAACGGCTCGTCGTACCGACCTTTCACCCGACTTCGAGAACTGGCTCAGCGAAGCAGCCGGTGCCGAACCCGTGGAGACGGGGGAGGAGCGGATGCTGAGGCTCGAGGAGAGCGATCTGGTACTGCAAGCCTTCCATTCACTGCCGGAACGCTGGCAAGGGGTCCTGTGGCACACGCTGGTGGAGGGCGAAAGCACCGCGAAGGTGGGTGAGTTGCTGGGACTGAGTGCCAGCGGCGTCGCCTCACTGGCCGCGCGTGCCCGTGAAGGTCTGCGCGAGGCGTATCTGGCGGTGATCGCCGGAGCCGGCACGGAAGGCGAATGCCGCCACTACATCGGCCTGTTGGCCGCGACGGTCCGGGGGGCGGGACGCCGGTCGAGCAAGAGCCTCCAGCGCCACCTCTCCGGCTGTGAACGGTGCAGCAGGGCGATGGCCGATCTCAAACGACTCAACGAGCAGCTGCCCTCCGCTCTGTCCGTCGGTGTGCTCCTGTGGGGCGGGACCGCCTACGCCGCCTCGCGTGCCTGCATGACCGAGGTGACCGCGTCACTGGCGGCGCAGCAGACCGGCCTCGCGACAATCGGTCCGGCCGGCCCCACGGCCAAATCGCAGGCGGCTGTCTTCGGTGTCGGAGGCACAGCCGGAGCCATAGCGATGGCCATCGCCATCGGTACGACCTTGCTGGGCCCCGGGGACGGAGGTAAGAACGCGGAACCGCCGCCGCACCGGCCACCAGCAACGGTCGTACCCTCGCGCTTCACCTCACCGCCCGTCTCGCCGTCCCTGTCCCCGGAACACCGATCGCGACCACGCGAGTCGAAGTCGGCGCCGGTCAAGTCTCGACGTGCGGTGCAACGGCCCAGCCCTTCGACCGGTCCCACCCACGTGCCCGTCTGGGCTCCGGAGGCCGATATGCGCACCCAACTGCGCATCGTGCCGACCGACGCATGCCTGACGATCGAGGGGGGCAGCCGTTCGGAGGGAGCGAGGCCGCGTCAGGCCGACTGCGACGGTTCGACGGCTCAGTTGTGGGATCTGGTGTCCGTGGACAGCGAGAACCATGGCCATACGCGC
Organism: Streptomyces sp. M41; assembly: GCF_043673425.1. Lineage (NCBI taxonomy): Bacteria > Bacillati > Actinomycetota > Actinomycetes > Kitasatosporales > Streptomycetaceae > Streptomyces > Streptomyces sp. M41. The sequence goes on from NZ_JBIMKE010000009.1 coordinate 233,878, forward strand.
CTCCGTAACGTCGCGAGTGGGCTTTGCCTCACCGCTTCGGGGAGTACCGAGGACGGGTCTTTGGTGCAGCAGCGTCCGTGTGACCCCTCAGACGACAGCCAGGAGTGGTTGCGGTGTGAGGACCCGTCGGACGCGGGCGTGAACTTCATCGACGAGACCGGTGAGATGTACCTCATCCTGGACGACTGGGCAGAGGGCGACGGGATGCACGAGGACACCTTCGGAACCAGCCACATGTATGTGGACTCCCCGCCGTTCGGCTTCCGCTTGGACCACTGACAGACATGGAAGGAGGGCCACCGTCTCTGGTGGCCCTCCTTCCATGAGGAGCTCACGGCGAGGGTCAGTGTCTCGGAGTCCTTTCGGACCGACCAGCCCCGGGTGTGCGGAAGACACGGTGGCGGACCACCAGGAGCAGGGATCCGCCGAGAATCGCCGCACTTCCGACCAGGGCGAGGAGGACAGACGCGGAGCCGCCTCCCGTCTGGGCGAGTACGCCCGTCCCTGTGCTGCCCTTCGGACCCGGCTCAGCACCTGGAGCCTTTGGCTGGAACGTCGAGCTCGTGCACTTCAGTGCGCCCTCGAATCTCTTCGAGAATCCTCCAGGCCCGGCAACCTCTATGTCGTACGTGTCACCGTCGCGCACCTTCACCAGGACGTCGGTGCTGCCTCCCGCGTCCACGACGGCATGTTGACCACCGACCTGCGTGCTCCAGGATTCGTCACCCGAGTTCTCCAGCGTGACAAGTACCCCCTCCTTGTCGCAGCGTTCCTCCGCGTTGGCGGCCGGAATCACGTCGTTCGAGGCACCGGCCCACTCCACGGTCGCCTCGGCCGTGACGGGCACGGCAGCCGAGCCCGCGAGAATGAGTGTCTGACTCGTGCCGTCCACCGCTTTGAACACACGTCCCAGGGAGGGTGCGCTCAGGGCGGTCGCCGTCAGCCGGGCGCTACCCGGTGCGGCCCCCGTCGGTACGGAGAAGAACACCTCTTCGCCGTTGTGTGCCGAGGTGACCGGCTGTCCTTGCGCATTGACGATCCGCGCACCGTCGGGGGCGCCACTCACTCGCAGTTCGACGCTGGTGGCGCTCGTGGTCACGGTGATCGGACCGATCTTCTCACCGCTCTTCCCGGCGACGCTCGACGAGGAGAGCTGCAAAGTGGGCCGCGGTTCGTCGACGGCGACGGCATGGGACGTGAGCCATTCGGTGAGCTGTGCAGCCGCCTCATCGCGTGGTGTGGCATCGACCTGATCGGAGAAGCGCCAGATGGCAGCCTGGGTCGCCGCTGCCGCCGTATCCGGATTCAGCCCGTCGATCCCCGTTTCCTGAGCCAGGTTTTCCACGTCCAGGTGCGGATACGAGTGGCTGAGGATCCAGGCGATCTTGCCTGCCTCGTGATTGTCCGAAAGCGTCGAGTTGCTCCAGCCGGTTTCCGCGTACGACGCTCCTTCGACGGTTCCATGATGGAGATCGACGCAATACACCTGGAGTTCCTGGCCGTTGAGAGTCAGGGCCTGCGTACCGGCCGTGAGTTCGTACCCGTCTCCGTCCCTCACCTCGATGACGTCCCCATGGACGGTGCCGCCCAGTGTCGCCACTGCTGCGTTCTCCTCGGCACCTGCGATCCCTGCGCGTGCGGCCACGCCCCAAAGTGCGCCGACGCTCACCAGCAATGCGGCGCACAAGACGGTACGGGTGTTTCTTCGTGCACGTCCCATTCGATCCACCTTCGTAGTCAAGCCGCACGGCAGGCGGCCCGGCCCAGAGGCCACGAGGATGACCACCACCGGCGATGGCGGCTGTTCTGCTTGACTGGAGAGGGAGTTGGAGCCCAGGTGTCCTGGGGTTTTATAGCTTCTTTATCTGGGATCGGGTCGATGGGTGACCGCGTGCCCGCAGTCCGGGGCGGGAAGCTCTTGTTCCAGGGGCGGAGGAGCCTGACTCACGTCAGGTACGGCGGTGGTGGCCTCCGGAGGGGAGGGGGACGCGGGGTCGGCCGAGTAGAGGGAGGCGGGCGTCGGCAGGGCACGTACGAGGAGGATGACCATCAACAGACCTGCGGGTACCGCCACGTGGGGTTTGGCGCACCCCTGGACGAGGGCACGGATCCGCCCGTGGGTGGGTGCCGCGCGCGATGGTGCCTCCGGCTCCTCATGACCGCGGGAGACGAGAGCCGCGCCGCCCCAGGGCAGCAGGCCGCCGGCCAGAACCCGGGCAGGGTGCTCGTTGAGGTCGAGGAGATCGCGACGGGCAAGGGTGCAGGGGGAGCATTCCGTCATGTGCTGTTCGAGGTCGCAGCTGTGCGTCAGACCGTTCCTGTGGGTCGCGAGGTCGAGAAGGGGAGCGAAGAGCCCGCAGAGCTCGTCCTGGTGACGGTCGGCGAACGTGTCGAGGTATGCGCGGCGGAAATCCTCCAGTGCCCTTTCGCCGAGCGCCGGCACGGTGACGGGCTCGACGCCGAGCAGCCGGCCCGTCGTCGCCATGTCGTTCTGCCGGACCACCGCGTGCCACACCGCTGCCCGGGTCACCTCGGGCAGCCGCAGGAACGCCGTGCCGACGGTGCTGTCATTCGCCGGGAACTCCGATGCCGTGGGGATCCAACCCGGTGGCTGCTGCGCGGTCAGCCACGACCGCAGCCCTGAGGACAGACGGTCGGGGAGGCCGGCGGCGGCCCATTCCACGGCGATTCGGTGCACGAGGCGCAACAAGTGGTACTGCCACGGTGTCCGATCCGGCGGGACATCCGATTCCTGGAGCGCTCGGTCGAATGCCTCGGTCGCGAGGGCCCGAGCGAACGCCTCGTCCGCACACAGCCGGGCGTAGGCGAGCATCGCGGGGAAGTGGCGCCGTCGCAGCTCCGCGGCAGCGATCTGTGCGGGGCCCGCGACGCCCGCGGTACTCACGGCCGACGCACCCCACACGGACAGGAGCGCACTGTCAGGCAGATCAGCCCACGGAACGAGTCCCGGCGTCACGTCCGCTTCATATGTGGACGGAGAACGAGACTCCTTGGATCGCCTTCTCCGGGGCACGTCTACGTCTCCTTTCGGCAGGGTGGCAGGCAATGGTGCAGACGGTGCATTTGCGCAGGCCAGGTACGGTGGAGGCCGGGATGGTCAGCGAGCGGCGAGCCGGCGAGGGGCCACGGCCTGAACCGTGACCCCATCCGCTTTGGACGTGCCTACTCTGTTTTCCGATAGGCGACGGGGGGATCGATCGACTCGTCGTATGACGGCGGGTAGGGGGCCCCTGCTCCGTCCTCGTACTCCGGCGGGTAGTAGCCGGCGTCTGCCGGGTGGTCACCCCAATCTGCGCCGTCGTCGTGGCTCGGGGGATAACCGCTGCCCCAGTCGTCCGAACCATCGTCGTGACCGGGACCGTCCGGGCCCCCCACGATGGCCTCCTCCCAGCAGTCCTCCTCTCCGATTCCGCTGCCTCCACCTGCGTCGATACCTTCGCTGTCTCCACCGGTGACGGGACCGTCGTCGCTGCCGCCCGACCCTGTGCCGATCGCGTCACCGGCGCCTCCGGCCACGGAGCCGCCTGCTCCGCCTGCACCGCCGCCACTGCCGTCGCTCTGCCCGAGCAAGGCGCCGGTTGCCTGCAGCGCCGTGGTGACGGGCTGGAAGAGCGTCTCGCCCCCCGAACTGCAGTCGCCGTTGCCGCCGGAGGTCAGGCCGACGGCAGCGGTGCCGGAGTAGAGCGGGCCGCCACTGTCGCCCTCCTCAGCGCACACATCCGTTCCGATCAGTCCGGAGACCGGCCCGTCGCCGTAGTTCGCCGTGACATCCAGTGCCGTCACGGTGCCGCCATGCACGCCGGACGCGCCGCCGCTGCGCAGCACCTTCATGCCGACGACGGCTGGGACGGCCTGAGTGATCTGCTGAGTACCACCGTTGTGGAGATCCACCGAACTGGGCGGGCTCGTCTGCGAATCGACGTATTGCACGAGCGCGTAGTCGCTGCCGGGATACCGACGGGCCGCGACGGTGCCTTCGCCTGCCTCGGTGTGCCAGGGCCCCTCACCGCAGTGGCCTGCGGTGAGAAATGCCGCCGCGCCCCGGTAAGTGACGTTGAAGCCGAGGGAACACAACGACCCGCCGCTGGATATCTCGTCACCCCCGTCCGCCGCGAACTTCTTCAGCGTCCCGGCCGACCGCTCAACGGTGACCGCGTCCCCCAATGCCTCCGTTGCCGATGCCAGTTGGCGCCACTTCGTCCCCACAACCGTCTTGTCCGCCGTGATCGAGATCTTGTTGGTCCTGGTATCGACGGACCAGTAGGTGCCCGGAATCGCGGCCTTGCTCCTCAACTTTTCATTCACGTCGTCGAGTTGCGCCGCGCTGTACTTCACCACCCTGGCGACGGCCCCGTCCTGCGTGACCCTTGCTGCGGCGTCGTGATCAACTACGTTGACCACGAGCTTGCCGGTGGAGCCCTCGTAGTACCAGCCGGCCGACTTCTGCTTCCCCAGGTCGCCCGCGAGTGAGTACCCGAGCCGCGCGGCTACTTGGAGAGTGAGAGCCTTATGGGTCGGTGCTGGTTCCGAATCGGCCAAGGCCGCGGGGAGCAGGGTGGCTGCCGCGCCAATGCTGAGTACGGCGCCGGCGAGGATGACGCCGGTCTGCTTTCGTTTACGTCTGTGGTCCAACTTGCCCATCTCCAACGGACCGGCTGTCGAGGTGGCTGGTCCTGCCACCGGGGGCGGTGAACGCCTTCCCGTTCATGGATGAGATCAGATGAAGGGCGCGGACAGAGGTGACCGGCGCGGCCCCCTTCGGGCTCGCCCGGAGATCCAGCGACTGCGTCCCTGGTGCCGTTCCTCGCAACGGACGTCATGGAGGAGCGGCAAAATCTGCGACCAAGCCCGCTGCTTTACCTTTTCTTTGCTGATGTGCGGCTACGGGAGGCGGGGAGGGCGCCGATGCCAGTGAGGTGATGGGCAGGGGGAGTCAGCCCCATGGCCCGCGCTCTACTCCATTGCTTGACCAAGCGCAGACGCAGGCGCGCACATTTCGTGTCCACATGGGCTCTTCGTGGCCAGTGGAGAGCCGACCTCAGGAGGTCTCGGCCTCCAGGGCGCGCCGCGTGTTGATCCCGTACACACCGTTCGCGTCGCCCTCCACCTTGCGGCTGGCCTGGTACGAACTGACCGCGCGCGTGACGTTCCTGTCGTACACGCCGTTCACGGGGCCCAGGAGATAGCACAGACACAGGGATCTCTTGAGACGTCGTTGCAGGTCCTCTACCTCCGGGCCCCTGGCCCCTTCGCTGAGCACGGACACACCCCGGCTCCCGCCTTCCGCGCTGCCCGCACTCGACTTCTCGGCCGCTGTGGAGGGTACGGAGGGTGCCGCTTCGCCCTCCTTGGTGCCGCGCTCAGCAGGGCGGGCTCCGCCTCTGGCAGCTCCGTCGGGTGATGCCGCGCTGCCGGGGCTTCTGCGCGCGCCTACTGAATCCTCATCGGCAGCGGCGGAGTCCTCCAGGGGTGGCCTGCCTCCCGGCGTCCGGGACGGCTCACCCATGTCGGCCGGTGGACTCGTGGCCTGGACGGTCGGCGCGGGGCTGGTGGGCGAGCTGTCACGGGTGCTTCCGGGGCCCCAGAGCGCGCAGACGACAAGGGCACCTGTACTCGCAAGTGCGGCGGCGGCGACCCTTTCGTTCTTGCCTCGCCAGTCGAGGCGGAAACGGCGCCGACGCCGCAGGTCGGCCTCCACGACATCGTCGGGGCCCGTGTCCCAGACCATGGGGGTGTCCCGCGGCGAGTCGGAGTCAGCCGAACCACATTCTCCATGGCTGGGTGAGTCGTCGTCGTGTCCCTGCTGTGCCGCGCCGCCGACGATCGGCTTGTGCTCCGCATGCGGCGATGCCGGGAGGTCCGGGGGGCCCGGATCAGGGCGGTCGGGCAGGGAGGGGGCGTTCCCAGGTTCGGCCGTAGTGGCCTCGGGCCTGGAGGGGCCCTCATCGGGGGCGTGTGCCGATGTCAGCGTGCCGAGTACCGACTCGAAGGCAGCCCGTACCGCGTCCTCCGGACTGAGCGCCGGGCATAGATGTGTGCGTTTCGGATCGAGGGCCGTGCCGCAGGTGGTGCACTGCTTTGTCGCCACTGGCAATACTCCTTGAGGGGTGCCCCTAGGGATGCGCACACTCGATCGCCCGGGGCCGGAACCGGCGGAGACCGTCGCTGCCACACGTGTGCCGCGAGGGTTGCCTGCCCCGTGCTTGGTCCGGATGAGGCGCGGGCATGGTGAGGTCCGCCGATGCCCGAGAAAAGGGCCTCCCGGGGGGATCTGGATCTCGCATCCATCTCTCCACTCGGAAGGCCCTCGCGCCCCGGCGGAGGCGGTCGCCCTGAGGTGACCACGACCGCGCGGTTTGGCGGCGTCCCCGCCTGCGCAGATGTCGGCGGTCATGCCCTCGTCGATGCGCCCGCTACGTCAGCCGAAGCCGGCGGCGCTCTGCGTTTTGGTTTCTGTCGCGGCGTGGTGAGTCGCGGTGTCGTGACGAGAAGTGCGGTTGCACATCGGGTGCTCCTCAGAATCGCAATTACGGTGCGGATCGATGATGGCGGAAATTCGTGCCGAGGATATTTCCGGTTGCCTTTTGTGCTCCGGGGGGCTGCGAGCTTCACGAGCGAAAGCATTCATGGGGGGTCTGCTATCCGGGGAGTCTCAGCGTGAACCAGACCTTCTTGCCGCCTTGCATCGGCTCGGCACCCCACTTGTCAGCGAGTGCCTGAAGCAGTGCCATGCCGCGGCCGTTCTCGTCATCGCTGGCGGCCTGGCGCATACAAGGCAGATGCTCGTCCGGATCCCCGACCTCGATGAGGAGCTTGCCGCATGTGAGGGAAACGGTCAGTCGCAGCGTGGGAGCCGAGTCCTCGTGCCCGGTGCCGCGAGCGTGCTCGACCGCATTGCCCAGCACCTCTGAGGCGAGCAGCCCGGCGGTGTCCGTCAGTGACTCCAGGCCCCAGGCATTGAGGGCGACCTCCAGACGGTGCCGCAAATTGTGGACCGAGGCAGGGCCGGCATTCGGAGCGGTGATTCGCAGTCGCGTGCATTCCTCGCGTTGCCTGCGCATCATAACGTTCGTGATCATCTCCTGCTACCCTTCCCGAGTAATGGAAGCGGTACATCGAATGTCATCCGAATCCAGGCAAAGAAACATCCGTAGGCCCTACCTACCGACTACGCAATCGAGCGACTAGGTAGCCGTGGACCCCAGGACCACAGGTAGGGGACAGGCACCTGTTGTTACGGTAGGTAATTGTTTGATGACGGAAACCCCACTGCGCTCGAGGGCGTCCGTCGGCCGCGTGGTCAGGCGCGCGAGTCTTGCCCGGCTGCCCGTATCGGCAGGTTCGGCTGTGCGCCGCGGCTCCGGCGAGCGCCCATGTCAGCGGTTCCTGACGGCGCGCACGCAGAGGCGCCAGGCGTCCGCACCGGTCCAGCTGCCGAGGTCCTGAAGAAGCCACCTCGGCATGGGCGGCCACGCGCTTGCAGGAGGGAGACCGCGCCCCCCGCCCGGCAATCAACCACTCGTTGCCGATTCGAATGGTGCGCCAGCGTTTCTCGTACTTGAATCACAAACATTCGACGCCGGGGCACCGACCGGCCCAAAGGCCGGCGCTCGGTCGGGAGAGCTGCGGAGAGCACCACTGGGCACGCCTCGGCGTGAAAGTTTGTGACACGTACGCAGAACGAACCCCGATATTCGGCATCCCGGTTCGTATTAAGCGACGGTGGCCAAGATCGGAGCCTCAGCCACTGCTAGACAGGGAGCCGCGCCGCCGCCCGGACAAGGAGCGCGGAGCGGAATCCGGTGACTCCCCCAGTCGGCGGCCCGGACAGGCCTCATCGCGCAGCCTGTCCGTAGCGGCCGAGCGTCGGATACGTGGAATCCGCACCCCGGTCCTGGCGGCGGCGTCCATACGCCCATATCCCGCCGGTGGACTCGGGATGGGCGAGGCGACAGACCACGAACACGGAGGCGACGGTGGATCCCCAGAGCCGCGGAGTTGAAGATGACGGCGCCGGACGCCCCACTTTGGCAGGCTCCCGGTACGGGACGCCACAGTCCGCCTCCGAAGTCGAGGAGACCGAACCCACCGACGTCGTCCAACTTGTCTGTGGACGCTTCCAGCTCACCCTCGATCCGGTCAGCGGAAGCGAGGTCGAGCTGCGTCATCCGAGCGCGAACATACCTGACACACCGCACAGGACCTCAGGCTTGCCTCGGGCCGACGATGGACCTGACGGAATCGACTTCAGGATTCGCCAGGCGCCGTTCCTGGGACGCCGGGAGGAGCGGGAACGACTGCGGCGGTTGCTCACGCACGGGCGTTCCGTGCGCCTCACCGGGCCCAACGGCTCGGGCCGTACGGCTCTGCTCGAGGCTGTGGCCCGCGACTGTGCCGGCATCATGCACGACGGAGCAATACGCGTCTGTGGCCGTGGCCGGAAACCGGACGAGCTGTTGCACACGCTCTTCATGGCCGTCTTCGACTCCCCGTCGTACCGGCCGGACGATGTCACCCTCCGGGCCAAGATGTGTGACATCCAAGCGATCGTCGTCGTCGACGACCTGGAGTTCGGCGGCGACGCGCTCGAAGGGCTGCTCGCGGCGACGCCCGAGTGCACCTATGTGCTCGCCGCCACACCGGACGTTCCTGCGCCGTCCGCCGACTCGCGTCTGGAAGAGATGTTCCTGTGCGGCCTCGACCGGCACTCAGCGCTGGAGTTGCTGCATTGGATCATGGATCGCCCGCTCACCCCTGAAGAGAGCACATGGGCGGGGGACGTCTGGTTCCAGAGCGAGGGCTTGCCACGGCTGCTGGTGCAAGCAGGTGCAGTACTGCGGCAGCGTGACGTGTTGCGGGGGCGGCTCCGGGACTGTGGCCGGACTGAGGCCCCCACTCGCGGTGCGGGACACACCCGGTTGCCGAACCCCCTGCACGGCCCGGCCCTCGCCGCTCAGCTCACGTCACGGCTGAGCGATGCAGCATGTGAAGCGCTGCGCTTCGTCGTGGCCCTGGGCGGTGAGGCACCGAGCCAGGCCCAGCTTCCGAGTCTCATGCAGCAGGCCGGCACCGGCGGGGCACTGGGGGAGCTGGTGAGCTGCGGGCTCCTCACGCCCGTCGGTCTCGGCTACCGACTGTCCGAATCCGTCGCTGCTCAGTTGGGATACGGGCATGCGATGCGGTCCGTGGCGCATGCGGATGTCGCCGCCCGCCACTACGCCCTGTGGGCCCGGATTCCCTCGGTCGATCCCCCGCGGGTAGCGGCGGAGGCGGAGGCCATGCTGGGAGCCCTGAAGACTCTCACGCAGGCCGGCGATCCCAGTTACGCCACGACAGCCGTACGCCTGGCCCGATCCGCCGCGCCGGCCCTGGCGGCGAGTCTGCACTGGGACTTCTGGGAACGTGTGCTGCGGTCCGGTCAGGACGCCGCACGGCTGACGGGCGAGGCCGAGCACAGGGCGTACTTCCTTCATGAACTCGGGGTTCTGGCGCTGTGCCGTGGAGATGTGGACCAGGCATGCGCCGACCTCGAGACAGCTCGCGAAATCCGCAGTGCCCTCGGCGACGCCCCCGGCACGATCACCACGCTTCGGGTGCTCGCCCTGGTAGCGGATCTCGCAGCCCGTGATGCTGGTCCCCTCCGGGATTCAGGGCAGGGCGGCCACCATGCGGACCGTGTCCAGGAGCCGACCCCGTTCCCTGGGGAGGACGGTGATCCTCTCCCGCTGGACCGCCACCCGGAAGAGCCGCTCACCACGTGGGCCGCACCACAAGTTTCCCCACCTGTCTCCGCCGCTGAGGGTGAGGTGCCCGGCCGGCCCGCCGGTGGGGCCCGGCGCAAGGGTCTTGCCTGGGGGCTGGGTGCGCTCTTGGTGGTCGTGGTGACCACTGGCTACGTGCTCTCGGTGACGTCGGACAGTGGTGGCTCACGTGAGAGCGGTACGACGGATCAGCCGAGGGACCAGGACCTGGGCGGGTTCCCTGGTCTCGATCCGGGCGGGCCGGCGGACAGCCCGCCCGGGTGGCCCGGGCCTGTTGGTGGCCGGGGAGGGCTGTCCGGCACGCCGCAGGGCACGACACAACCGGGCGACGGCGACATGGCCGACCCGTCAGCCACTGACCCGAGTCAAGAGGCCATGAGCGGCACGTCGGGGCCGTCCGAGGCGGGGTCCTCGCAGTCACGGCCGTCATCGAGCAGCGGTACGAGTACAGGTGGGTCACCTGGCGGCGGGGGTGCGGCCGGAGGCAGCGGTGGGGCCGGCGCCACCGGAGGCGCTGAACCGGGCGGTACGGGCACGGGTGGGGCGATCACCGGTGGAACCGACTCTGGTGGCACGGCCATCGGTGGCACTGACTCAGGTGGCGCTGACTCAGGCGGTACTGAGTCGGGAGGTACTGACTCAGGGGGCTCTGACTCCGGCGGTACGGAGTCCGGCGGCACCGTCATCGGTGGTCTGGACGTCGGCGGCACCGACACGGGCGGTGGTGACCTCGGTGGCGCCGATGGAGGCGGGATGAACCTCATGTCTGGTCTGTTCCATGGGCCGGCTGCCGCATGCCTCGGGCTGTTCGGCAGATGACTTGACTTGGATCACGAACACCCTGAGCCCGCTGTGTGCGATCCAGCGCGGTGAACTCAGGCACGTGTCGTCGTCCGAAGAGAATCACCTCGTGGCCCGTCCGCCGGCGATGCCTGCCCACGCACAGGCCGCCCGACATGGCAGGTCAGGGGTGTGTACCGGCGCGGCTGACAGCAGTCGACGCCAAAGTTGAGAGAGGAAGGAACGCACATGGCAATGGCATGCATCACCACCGATCGAGGTCGCGGGGACGGCAGAACCGTGACGGCCGTAGTCGTCACCGCCTTACTTTCCTGCGTGTCCCTGATCGGTTCCGCCATCCCCGCAAGCGCCGACGGTCAGCGGGCTGTCGTCGTCGACGACATGTACGAGACGAACGCAGATGTCTACGCCGCGATGGAGACGTGGACGCCCCTGAACACCGCGGAAAGCGTCATGGGCTACCCGAAGGGCCTGGACAGGGACGCGAGCGGCGGCGTCAAGGCCGTCCACCTGGCGGACGTGAGCAAGACCTATGACCCCGAACAGGCGATCAGGGACGCCATGAACGCGGCGCAGCAGTACGCCGTCGATGTGAGAAACCCCGAGCACCTGCGCGTGAGCGCCCAAAGGCTCGTCGACGGGTGGCCTGGAGGTACGAAGCACTCGCAACACGACATCCGCCGCCACACCAAGGACGACATCGTCCCGTCGGGCGGACAGACGGCTGAGCAGTACTGCGGCATGACGAACACCGACGCGAACCATCCCGCGTACGGGCAGACTGCGCCGTGCGTCTTCGTCGGAAAGCTGGATGAGCGGTATCCCGTGCGGGGAGCCAGCGTTGCCATGGCGGGACAGGGAGAGCTCACCTACAAGGTCGCCGCTGCCGTCACCGACGAGAAGAGCGTGACGGAGGGCTGGTCGGCAGGCGGCGCGATCACACCCAAGCTCATCAGCAAGGACCAGGCGGAGATCGGGGCCGAGGCGAGCTTCACCTACAGCTACGCCTCCACCTCGGTCACCCGGTTGCAGAGCACCCTGGAGACGTCAGTGAAGATCAACGTCCCTCCAGGCAAGCGCGGCTACTTGGAAGGCCGGGCCAACGGCGCCTACTACACCGGGTACATCGTGCTCCGTGACATCGATGCCGACAACCACGAAGCCACGGCGGCCATACCGGCGCGAGTGTATGTTCAGGCGCCCTTCACGACCACGCCGGTCACCTGGTTCAAGCGGCTGACGTCCGCGTAACGGCCCGACAGGGCCTGCGCGTTCATGAGGTGGCTGCCGGCATGCGACCCCCGGCAGCCGTTCGATGATTTGGAGGCCGCTCGCCGCTTCCACAAGCGCCTTGTCGCCGCTCACCAGGTGGGCGGCGGCAAGCGGGCCGGCCCCCGCGTACACCTCCCTCTTCGGCCTGCCTCGATTGCCGGGCCTGTCGCGGCCCTCGCCTCGATCCTGGTGGCGTCGCATCTCAGGGCCGATCTGTCGACCAAGGCGCCCAGTCGCGCAGGGACCGATGGGAGCCCCAGAGGTAGGTAGCCGCATCGACGAGCATCACGCTGTGGTTCGAGGCCGGATCGACACATACGTGCACTGTGCTCTCCTGCATCTCGTCCGCCGTAGCCGACCCGACGCCCTCCATCAGTAGTGTCAGGGACCGTGGTGTCTGCACGACGGCGACAGTGATCCAGAGTTCCTCGGTCGAGTTCTCGGCGCTGGAGGCCAATGGTGGCGGGTCGGTCACGAGCTCACATACCAACAGTTCAGTGGTGTCGGACAGTGGGGTGCACGCATTCCACTCCTTCAACACCGTCCGAAGGGTGTGGCGGATGTGCGGCACGGCATCGAGCGAGGTGCGAAATGATACGAGCACACAATCGCGAGGACCTGAGTCCCATCCCGGGGGCGATACCTCTATGTGCGAAACCGCTTCGCCCAGAACCATTTTGGGCGGGACGTCCACAGGCATGGCGACTCCTTCGTGCCGCGGCTCAGTAGGGTCTGTGTCCGAAGTCAGCCGCGCGGGCGCCGAGATGGCCGCGATGTACCTGGCGGTCGATACGAGGTGAGGCCGTCTCCCATATGCCGCAGCATCCACGCGACAGCCGTTGAGCCGTGCTGCGAGCTACTTGCTCGTCCAGGGAGAACACCCAAGGTCCAGGAATCATCACGACTAGAAACAGTCCTGCGTCAACGGCTTCGATGAGTTCTTCCAGCCGCGGTTTCGCCGCGCGGGAGGGGCAGTCATTGTCCAGGTAGATGAAGGGTTCGGGCATGCCCGCGCTGCGGGCACAGTTCCGCATCACGATCCGGTTCTCCGCCATGTCGGTCGGGTCATGCGGATAACAGCGGAGGTATCCGGCCACCTTCGGCAGAAATACAGGGGCGATGAAGGCTGTCATGGTCTGCACGCTCCGTCCGGACGCATTCGCCTGTCCGTGACATTCCCCCGTCACCACCTGAAAGGGGGATCTCAAGGTATACATCAGTGACCTTTGGAAGTGGAAGGTATTTGGACGCCGGGCTCACGACCGTGGGTGTGCACCGATTCTGAAGGTCCAGGACTGCCTGTCCCCCTCGCGTCTCCCCGTACGCGAAGCAGGAGCGAGTGACCGCTCGCGGGTCGAGATTCGTCCTGCCTGCCGTTGGGTGCCAAGGCTAGTGCGCCTGGTCCGACCCAGGAGATCGACCGTCCCCGGACAGGCCGAGCAAGTGATTTGACCACCTGCGTGAACGCGGCCTCGGGGTCGATCCCGTGTACCGGGTGCTGGACCTGTCACAGCCGACGTACCTCGCCCGCAAGAAGAGGCCCAAGCCCGCCCGCACCAGGCCCCTTGTTGATCCGGAGCCTGGTTGCAGAGGAGCGCGCGGTCGGGTGCTTCAGAAAGTCAGCTGTCGAAGACGTCACCGCCCGAAGCCGCCTCCACGGTGGGACCTGTCACGGGCGTACGCAATCAAGGCGCACAAGCCTCATCTGCGAGTGAACTGCGCACGGCGGCGGGACCGGCCTGCCTCATGCCGCTCTCAAGCCTCTAGCCGCTGCTGCACCACGGAACACGCGTCCGGCATCGGCCTGCGGAGAGTCACAGAAGCGCCGGCCCGGCGAGGCCCACGCGGCCCCTGCCCGGACACGCCGATGACCTGAGGAGCAGGTATGCGCCGCATCACTCGACCGACCACATACAAGGCTGCCGCCATCGCCGTGCTGGTCACAGCCTCACTCATCGCCTCTGCACAAGTGCACGGTGAGGAAGTAGACATGGAGGTTCCTGCGGTACTCAAGACCTACACGCATCGGTCTGTCGCCGAGGGCGTCGACCTCTACGAGAAGGTGGTCGCCCGGAAAGACGGCGATCCGGGGTCGGGTCTCGACATCAAGGTCGCCATCGTCGAGCCCGGCTTCAAGGGCGCGTTGAAGGCAAGTTACGGCAGCACCGTCGCCAAGGCCGAGAAGGTGACCGAGACGGCGAAGGCGGAGAACGCCCTCCTGGCGATAAACACAAGCTTCTTCGTGTACCACAACACTGCGGGCTTTGAAGGAGTGCCCGTGGGGATCGCAGCCTATGACGGGGAGCTTCAGAGCGCCGCGCGAGATGGGCAACCCGTCGCGATCATTGGCGCCGGGGGGCCTCTCGGTGTCGAGTTCAAACGACTCCGCACCGAGATCACCGTTGCGTCGGATGAAGGTTCCAGCAGGGCGACGGCGGGCCGCACTCCAGCATTGAGAGCCATCGACGGAATCAACCGCTATCCGGGCATCAGTCGTAACTGCGAGGGGGTGGAGCACCCGACCCAGACCAGCGTCAACATTGTGTGCGACCGGAGCGATGACCTCGTCGTCCTGACCGACAAGCTGAAAGCCTCCCCTGAAGACTTCCAGCACAGGGGCAAGCTCAGCGGCAAGGAGATGGTCGAGGTGCTCCTCGATTCGTCGAGCAAGGTAGTGACGCTGAGCAAGGTAGTGACGCTGACCAAGACCCCGACGTGGGATGTGCCGGCAGGATCGACGCGACTCGTCGGTGTGGGCGCCGGCGCGGCATGGCTGACGTCCCACGCCAAACCCGGGTCACGCCTGAAGATCGACACCAAGATCATCGACATGGACTGTCACCCTCATGAAGGCGGAGCCCCTGCCTGCGAGCCAGAAGTCAAGCTCGGCAAGGGCATGGGCATGGTGAGTGGCGCCCCGATGCTGGTCCGTGACGGGAAGGTGGACATCGACTACAGCAGCTCCGCCAAGATGAAGAAGGACTGGGAGACAGCGCGACACCCACGCACCTTCCTGGGGGTCGACAAGGACAAACGTGTTCTGCTGGCAACCGTGACCGGGGATCGCGAGAGCAGCAGAAACGGCTACGGGCTCCAGGAGGCCGCCGAACTCATGCGGGATCTCGGGGCCGTGAACGCGATCAACTTCGACGGAGGCGGCTCGACGGCGATGGCGCTGGAAGGGAAAATGATCACCAAGCCCTACCTTGGGATCGAGCGGCCGGTCGGCGATGTGCTTCTGCTCACCGAGGAAACGGAGAGCGGATCGACCTCGACGGCACCGGTGCCTTCCGCCCCATCTTCGCCTGGGGTCACCGGCGGTCTGGCGGTCGCGGTTCCTGAACCGGATGGCAGTTCTCAAGACAGCGCAACGTGCAGTGCTCCCGCATGGGACGCGCAGGGCATCTACATAGGTGGCCAAGCTGTCTCGCACAACGGCAGCACATGGCGCGCCAAGTGGTGGACCCGAGGCGATGAGCCGGGGGCCACTGTGGACAGGTGGGGTAACAGGAACGATCCCGAATGGGGGGTCTGGCAGAGAACCGGTTCCTGCTGAGGATCCGACGCCCGAGGCGCCTCGGGCGTGGATGAGGACCGAACAGCCTCAGGCCCAGGAGCGTGCGTCCTCGTCACGGCCACCGCGATGCGTGGCTTACGAGTCAAAGTTGTGTGTCAGGTACAGATCCGTGTCGCGACTCGCGAATACGTAGACGTGTTCGTCGCCAGACGCAGCGATGAATGTGAACGCTCTGCGATAGTCCCGCGCAGCAGGGCTGAACTGTCCGTGCGGCGCACCGAGGGCGAGGGGAAGCCGGCCTCAGGAATGGACCTGAACCCACTCGAAATTTCAAGTGGATGACATCAAGGGGAATGATGAAGAGAACATTTCGCCGTGCGGTGGGGGCGGTCGGTACAGCCATGCTCGTGCTCGCCGGATGCTCGGCCGGGTCGGATGCAGACGATGCAGACGGCCCGGTGACCATGACCTTCTGGGGGTGGGCCGGCGGATACGCCGAGGCCGTGAAGGAATTCAACAGGACCCACCCCGACATGAAGGTCGAGTTCCAGCAGGTGGTTCCTGGAGTCAAGGGCGGCTACCAGAAGATGCTGAACGCGGTGCAGGCCGGTGACGCCCCGTGCCTCGCCCAGGTCGGATACGAGTCCTTGCCCAGCTTCGCGGCCCAGGGCGCTCTCACAGACGTGTCCACGTACGCGAGTGCCGACAAGGGCGACTTCCAGTCAGCGGCTTGGCAGTCGGTCTCACTGGGCGAAGCGGTCTACGGCGCACCGGTGGATGTGGGACCCATGGCCATGTTCTACAACAAGAAGGTGTTCGATTCACTCGGGCTGAAGCCCGCGAAAACCTGGGCCGAGTACAAGAAGCAGGCGAAGAAGATTCGCGACTCAAAGCCCGGCAGATTCATCTCCTCGCCCTACCTGAACTACGACTACGCAGGGTTGGCGTGGCAAGGCGACGCAGGCTGGTTCGCCACCCAGGGGGACGCCTGGAAAGTGACGATGGATTCCAAGGCCAATGAAGGGGTGGCAGATTACTGGCAAGGCTTGACGGATGACGGTTTGATGGGGAAGGCGCCCATGTACGACCAGTCCTGGTACCGGGGCCTGGGAGACGGAAGCATCGTCACCGTCGTCGGCGCGGCCTGGCAGGCGGGCGTCATCAAGGGCGGCGCGAAGGACGGAGCGGGTGACTGGGCCGTCGCGCCCCTGCCGCAGTGGAAGGCCGGTGAGGAGCGGGTGGGCAACGCCGGCGGATCCTCCACCGCGGTCCTCAAGGGCTGCAAGTCACCCGAGTCCGCCTGGACGTTCGCACACTGGTTGAGTACCGACAAGAAGGCTTGGGACGGGCTGATCACCAAAGCCTCGCTGTATCCAGCCGCGAAGGATCTGCTCAGCCTTCCGCAACTCAACGCGCCTGACCCGTACTTCGGGGGTCAGAACATTCACCGTGTGTTCGCCGAGGCAGCCCCGAAGGTAGGTACCGACTGGACCTGGGGGCCGGTGATGGCCAAAACGGTAGCCGACTTGGACGACGGGCTTTCCAGGGCCTGGGCCGGCAAGGGAACCATCCCTGACGCGCTGCGGACCGCGCAGGAGAAGACGCTTGCGGAAATGAAGAGTCAGGGCCTGAGGACGAGCGAATAGAGCTCTCGCAGAGGTGGGCCTGCCGCGTTCGAGGCAGGCCCACCTCCGGCCGTACCGAGGAGAAAGAACATCTGTGACGACACAGCACTTGGCGGAAAGTGCGACCGCCGGACCACACGACAGTCGGCGGTCGAGCCGACCTGAGCAGGGCATCGCACGCACCAGACGCACAGCGCTCCTGTTCTGCGCGCCGTTCGGCCTGTTCTTCCTGGCGATGTACGTCGCTCCGATCGTCTACGCGATAGTGAGCAGCCTCTACGCCGTCAAGCGCACAGGGCTTGGGCTGACGCCCCCTGCGCGGGTGTTCGAACCATGGACCAACTTCACTCAGGCTTTCGCCGACAAGGCTTTTCTGGCATCGCTTGGGCGCGTCGCCCTGTTCGCCGTGGTCCAGGTTCCCCTCATGCTGCTGCTCGCGCTGGGGCTCGCGCTGCTGATCGACTCCGGTTCGGCCCGCGGCGGAGCGTTCTTCCGCCTCGCGGCCTTCATGCCCTACGCGGTTCCAGGAGTCAGCGCCGCACTGATCTGGTCCTTCATGTACTCGCGCGAGTCGAGCCCCATCAACCGTCTGCTCGAGCCGTTGACAGTGCAGATTCCGTTCTTCGACGACGGGGTCGTCCTGTGGTCCGTGGCCAACATCGTCACTTGGAGCTGGACCGGCTACAACATGATCATCATATACGCCTCGCTTCAGGCGATCCCCCGCGAGATCCTGGAAGCCGCCAGGATGGACGGCGCCTCGCCGCTTCGCATCGCATGGAGCATCAAGGTTCCGGCCGTCAAAAGCTCCCTCGCCCTCACAGCGATCTTCTCCATCATCGGTTCAGCCCAGCTCTACAACGAGCCCGCTGTGTTGCAGCCCGTTTCCAGCGGGTCGGTGTCCTCGACCTTCACACCGATCATGTCGGCCCAGGCAGCCGTCGCCGCGGGCAACTACCCCTATGCGGCGGCGCAGTCGGTCATTCTCGCCGCGCTGGTGGGAGTGCTCTCATTCGCTTTTCTCAAGCTGACTCGCAGAGGTGAGGTCACGTGACCGCGCACAGAGACACACCTCCCTCGCGGAGCCGGCTCGATGCCAGGGCAGCGAGCCCAGGTGTCGTCATCGGACTCCTCGTGATGTCGACCGCCTACTTCCTTCTCCCTCTCTGGTGGCTCGTGGTCTCGGCGACCAAGCCGTTCGGGGAGCAATTCAGCGGCAGTGGGCTGTGGTTCGACGGCTTCGAGCTCTTCCACAACATCACCCGGCTCACGGAGCAGCAGGGCGGAATCTTCTGGCGCTGGATGTTCAACAGCCTCATGTACTGCGGTGTCGGAGCCGCACTGGGAACCCTTCTGTCCGCCGTGACAGGCTACGCCCTGGCCAAGTACCGATT
Source organism: Streptomyces sp. M41 (assembly GCF_043673425.1). Lineage (NCBI taxonomy): Bacteria > Bacillati > Actinomycetota > Actinomycetes > Kitasatosporales > Streptomycetaceae > Streptomyces > Streptomyces sp. M41. The sequence goes on from NZ_JBIMKE010000009.1 coordinate 252,269, forward strand.
CCCGGGACGCAACGCCATATTCGGGGCGGTCCTCGCCGCCGTGCTGGTGCCGAAGATTCTTTTCACGCTGCCGCTCTACCTGATGTTCTCGGGCATCGGCTTGATCAACAATCCACTCGCCGTGCTGCTCCCCAGCATGGTGAGCCCTTTCGGGGTCTACATCGCGCGCGTGTTCGCGGAACAGTCGATACCCGATGAGATCATCGAAGCGGGTCGGATGGACGGCGCCGGCGAGGTCCGTATTCTTCGCAGCATCAGTTTGCCGACCATGCTCCCCGTACTGGTCACCATTTTCCTCTTTCAGTTCGTCGAGATCTGGAGCAACTACCTTCTGCCGGCCATGGTCCTCAGCGACGACTGGTTGCAGCCGGTCGCCGTCGGGCTGGTCGGCTGGAACGCCAGCCACATCGCGGTACCACCGGCCCTGGTCGTCACCGGGTCACTGGTCTCCGTGGTCCCCCTGGTCGTGGCATTCATCGCCCTTCAGCGGTTCTGGCGTGCGGGCATGACAACGGGCGCGGTGAAGTGACTGATCGTCCGACATGTGTGTGGGGGGATGACTCATGACGTCGACGCCGACGGGCGCCCGGCAGAACTCCGACCCGTCTCAGACCACCCAGCTC